>JAPKDI010000058.1 GCA_026421105.1 Alphaproteobacteria bacterium
ACGACCTATGCCGGCGGCATCCAGACGAGTCCGATGGTCGCAGCGTGATCATTCAACGCACAGTGCGCGGCTCGGTCTACACAGCGGCGCTTGGCGATGAGGTCAATAAATCACTTTTCGACGTGGGCTGGACTGCCGAAGGTTAAGTCGCGGTCGCTTCCTCGAAGACGACCTCAAGGTCAAACGCCGCGGCCATCAACGCTTTGGTGTAGTCGGATTTTGGACTGTCGAAGATGCTGTCGGTAGACCCTGCTTCGACGACCTGTCCGTCGCGCATGACAATCACCTCGTCGGCCATGGCGCGCACCACTTTCAAATCGTGACTGATGAAGATGTAGGCGAGGCTGTGCTTGCGCTGAAGGTCGCGCAGCAGGTCGACGATCTGCGCTTGTACCGACATGTCGAGGGCTGATGTCGGTTCGTCCAACACAACCAGGCGTGGCTTGAGCACCATCGCGCGAGCGATCGCGATACGTTGACGCTGCCCGCCGGAAAATTCGTGCGGGTAGCGATCTTGGTCCTCGGGCCGGATGCCGACCTCTTCGAGGGCGGCCCCGATCACCGCGCGGCGCTCGTCGTAGTTGCGAATTGCGGTGTGAACCAAAAGGCCTTCCTCGACGATTTGGCCCACCGAGAGGCGTGGGCTCAGACTGCCGTAGGGGTCCTGAAAGACGATCTGCATTTCCTTGCGCAGCGGCCGAAGCGCTTTGAAGTTCAGTCCTTGGATCGATTTTCCCTGGAACGAGATATCCCCCGTACTGCGGAGCAGGCGGAGCAAGCCTAGGCCCAACGTCGTTTTGCCCGACCCACTCTCGCCCACGATGCCAACGGTTTGGCCCTCTCGCACGGTCACGCTGATATCGTCCACGGCTTTGACGTGGCCAACGGTGCGCCGCAAGACGCCCTTCTGGATTGGAAAGTAGACTCGAATATTGTCGCCACGCAGAACGACCGGGGCGTTCGCATCGAACTTGTTGGGCACGCCTTTTGGCTCGGCATCAATGAGCATCCGCGTGTATTCGTGGTTTGGCTGTTCGAATACTTGTTGGGTGTCGCCGGCCTCAACGATCTCCCCCTCCTTCATCACGCAAACCCGTTTTGCCATTTTGCGGACGATGCCCAAGTCATGGGTAATCAGCAGCATGGCCATGCCGAGCTCATCCTGCAGGCGTTGCAATAGTCGCAAGATTTGAGCCTGAATCGTGACGTCGAGGGCGGTCGTAGGTTCGTCAGCAATCAAGAGTTCCGGGTTGTTCGCCAGCGCCATCGCGATCATCACCCGTTGTCGCTGCCCACCGGACAGTTGATGCGGGTAGGAATGAATACGTGCCTCAACATCGGGAAGACCCACAAGATTGAGGAGTTCAATAGTACGTGCACGCGCCTGGACCCGGTTCATCCCCTGGTGAAGCAGCAGGACTTCGTTGATCTGTTTCTCAATCGTGTGGAGCGGATTGAGCGAAGTCATGGGCTCCTGGAAGATCATCGATACTTTGTTGCCACGAATTCGGCGCATCTCGACGTGTGGCGCGCCGACGACCTCCATGCCGTCGACAATGATCGAGCCGGAGGGGTGAGATGCCATCGGGTAGGGCAGAAGCTGCAAAATAGATAAAGCAGAAACAGACTTACCAGATCCACTCTCCCCGACCAGCGCCACGGTCTCGCCCTTATCGATCGAAAAACGGACATTGCGCACAGCCTGAACACTGCGTTCGCTGCTGCGAAAATCGACCGAAAGGTCTTTGACGTCGACGAACGCCATGATCAGGTGAACGTCTTTCGTGGATCGAACGCGTCGCGAACGGCTTCGCCGGTGAAGACCACCAAGGTCAGCATGATCGACAGCGTGAAGAAGCCCGTTAGCCCGAGCCAAGGTGCCTGAAGGTTGGCTTTGCCTTGGGCAAGCAATTCACCCAAGGACGCCGACCCCGGCGGCAGGCCAAATCCGAGAAAATCAAGGCTCGTGAGTGCGGTGATCGCACCGGCGAGGTTGAAGGGCAGGAAGGTGATCGTCGCAACCATGGCGTTGGGCAAGAGATGTTTGAGCATGATCGTTGAGTTCCGGACGCCCAAGGCGCGTGCCGCTCTGACATAGTCGAAATTGCGCGCCCTGAGGAACTCGGCGCGGACGACGCCGACCAGGGCCATCCAGCTGAACAGCAATAGGATGCCCAGCAACCACCAGAAGTTCGGTGTGACGATGCTCGCCAGGATGATCAGGAGGAACAGCGTGGGCATGCCCGACCAAATCTCGATAAAGCGCTGGAACAAGAGGTCGGTCCACCCGCCGAAGTAACCTTGGACAGCGCCCGCCAATACGCCGATCACCGAACTGATAGCCGTGAGTACCAGGCCAAAGAGAATAGAAATTCTGAAACCGTAGATAAGCCGGGCCATGACGTCGCGCCCTTGGTCATCGGTGCCCAACCAATTCTCAGCCGAGGGCGGAGAGGGTGCGGGCTGCGGTAGGTCGTAGTTGATTGTGTCGAAGCTGAATTCGAACAGCGGCCAGATAATCCAACCGTCCTTTTCGGCAATGAGGTCCTGGACGAAGGGGTCGCGATAGTCGGCGGCCGTCTCAAACTCGCCGCCGAAATGGGTTTCGGCATAGTCGGTCAGCACGGGAAACAACAGATCACCGTCAAATTTCACGACAAGTGGTCGGTCGTTGGCCAGAAACTCTGCAAATAGCGTCAACAGGAATAGCGTGACGAAAATCCACATCGACCAGTAGCCACGGCGGTTCTTGCGGAAGTTCTGCAACCGTCGCTGGTTTAGTGGCGTGATGCGCAGGCCCAAAAAGCGGCGGGCCTGTAGCGGTGGCGTCGTCCCATCGTTGTTAGACATCGCGTCGCTCGAAATCGATTCGGGGGTCAACGACGACGTACATCAAATCGCCGATGAGGCTGAAGACCAGTCCCAATAGCGTGAAGAAAAATAGAGTGCCGAACATCACGGGATAGTCACGATTAATGATGGCCTCAAAGCCAAGGAGACCAAGTCCATCGAGCGAGAAGATGATCTCAATGAGCAACGACCCGGCGAAGAGAATACTGATGAACAGCGAGGGAAACCCTGCGATCACGATGAGCATGCCGTTTCGGAAGACGTGCCCGTAAAGTACTTGCCGCTCCGTGAGGCCCTTTGCCCGGGCGGTCATAACATACTGCTGATTGATTTGATCCAGGAACGAATTTTTCGTCAGCAGCGTCAGGCCGGCAAAACCGCCGATCACCAATGCTGTGACCGGCAATGCGATGTGGTGAAAATAGTCCGCGACCTTGCCGAATGCGCTGAGTTCAGAAAAATTTTCCGATACGATGCCGCGCAACGGAAACCAGTCGAGATAAGTCCCGCCCGCGAGAAGTACAATGAGCAAGATTGCAAAAAGGAAGCCGGGGATTGCCTGGCCAACGATAACGACGCTGCTCGTCCAAATATCGAAGGGCGAGCCGTCGCGTACGGCTTTTCGAATGCCCAAAGGAATCGAGATTAAATAGATCAAGATCGACGTCCAAAGGCCCAGCGATATCGAAACCGGCATTTTTTCGAGAACTAAATCGACGACTTGCCTATCGCGGAAAAATGACTCGCCGAAGTCGAAAACGAGGTAGCTCCCGATCATATGGACGAACCGAATGTGGATGGGTTTGTCGAAGCCGAACTGCTTTTCTAGATCGGCAATGAACTGCGGGTCGAGCCCCTGCGCACCGCGGTAGCGTGACTCGAATCCCATTGTGCTAGCGGCACCCTGCTGGGCTTGGGATTGTGGGGCGTCCCCGCCACCTGCACCGCTAATGCGGGCGGTGGCATCGACCGCGTTACCGGTGACCTGGGCAATAATTTGTTCGACCGGGCCACCCGGCGCGAACTGAACTACGGCGAAGTTAATCACCATGATCCCGAACAATGTCGGCACAATAAATAGCAGTCGTCGAATAATATAGGCGGTCATCGCGGCGGTGAGTCTACTAGAATTCTAGGGTTTGTCGCGATTGAGACGGGTCGCTTTGGCAGGATCTATCCACCAAGTGTCCAGGAAACCCAGCGAGTAGGTAGGCACGGTCTCTGGTCGGCCAAACATATCCCAATATGCGATCGTATAGGTGCTGCGATACCACTGCGGGATGATGTACTGGTTCCATAACAAGACGCGGTCCAAAGCCCGCGCCGCGGTCGTCAAACTCTCGCGGTCTTTCGCACTAGCGAGCCGCTCTACCAAGTCGTCCACTACGGGGTCTTTGACGCCGGCATCGTTGTTGCTACCAGGCTGATCGGCAAAACCAGAATTCCAAAACCCCCGTTCTCCAACACCGGGCGTCGCGGAAACGCCGAAGGCTGCCGTCGTGATATCAAAATCGCGAGTCTGATCAACCCGTTGGGTGTACTGGCTCGAGTCGACGACGCGGATGGAGGCATCGGCGCCGATGCGTTTGAGGTTTTTAACGATCGGTGCAAAAACACGTTCGAACGACGGGGAAAATGTTAGAAACTCAATCGACATCAAGTCTCCGGCGGCGTTCCTCAATTGGCCCCCTTGGACCGTCCAGCCGGCTTCAGCAAAAAGCTGCTGAGCGCGTCGGAGATTCCGACGATTGTTGCCGCTCCCGTCTGATGCCGGCTGGCGATACTCCTCGCCGAACACCTCTGGCGGTAGTTTGTCCCGAAACGGTGTGAGGAGTTCAAGTTCGGCCGGTGTTGGCGGCGCTGTCGCCGCCATGTCCGTGTTTTGGTAGATGCTGGCTGAGCGTTCGTACACGCTGTAAAACAGGTTGGTGTTCGTCCATTCGAAATCGAACGCGAGATTGATAGCCTGGCGAACCCGCCGGTCTTGAAACTTGGGCTTCCTCAAGTTGAGAACAAAATACTGGCGAGATGCGGGCCCGCGATTTGGCACCGCTTTCTTGATGACACGTCCATTGCGGACTGCCGGGAAGTCATAGCCCGTCGCCCAGATACGTGAGGTGAATTCTTCATGAAAGTCGAATTCGCCCGATTTAAACGCTTCGTGCTGTACGTCGCGATCGCGGTAGAACTCAAGACGGATTTGCCCAAAGTTGAACCGTCCGCGGTTCACCGCCAGGTCGGCAGCCCAGTAATCTGACACCCGCTCCAGGACAATGGACCGTCCGGGGCTGACCTCGGCGATGCGATAGGGCCCGCTACCCAGAGGCGACTCGAACGTCGTTTCGCCGAATTCGCGATCTGCGAAATACGCTTTCGACAGGATCGGCATCCCCGCCACCGTGTTCGGTAGGTCCCGCAAGGCAACGGCAGTTGGATCGAAGGAATAACGCACCTGGCGCGCGCCAATGGCCTCGACGCCGACGACATCACGCAGAATGATCCGAAAACTCGGAAAGGCGCCGGGGTCAGTTTTGAGCGCATTGAATGTAAAGACGACATCATCCACCGTGATGGGCGATCCGTCATGCCAGCGCGCCTCAGGCCGCAACGTGAAGGTAATGGACGTGCGGTCCGGGGCTAGGTCGGCCGTTTCTGCCACGAGACCGTAGAGGGCGTCAGGCTCATCCGCGCCGCCGGCCATCAAACTCTCATAGGGAAGCGACATGACGGAACCGGCGTCACCGCGAAACCGAATGCCTTTCAAGGTGAAAGGGTTCACCGTATCGAAGGTTCCCTCACCGCCGGCAAGGCGCAAGACGCCGCCCTTAGGTGCGCCCGGATTGACGTAGTCGAAGTGGTCGAAGCCCGGTTGGTATTTAAGGTCGCCGAACGTCGAGATACCGTGACGCGGTTCTGCGTTCGCACCAACGGCCCACATTGAGACGGCGGCGATTAGAACAAGGCGAAGAATTGATGTCATGGGAGGTCTAAGGCCGGCGGCCTGTCTCCACGATCGCGAGCTTGGAGGGGTCGATCCACCAAGAAAACAGGTCAATGCCGAACTTGGGGCTTGTCCTAGGTCGGCCAAACTTGTCCCAAAACGCAAGCCGGTCGATCGGAGAGTAATATTGTGGGATCACGTAGTGCCCCCAGAGCAACACGCGGTCGAGCGCGCGCGTCGCGGCAACCAAGCTCGGTCGGTCGGGCGCGCTGATGATATTTTCAATGAGTGCATCGACAACGGGGTCCTTGATCCCGGTCAGATTGCGCCCGCCGTTGCGGTCGGCTGCGTCCGAGCCCCAGAAATCTCGCTGTTCGTTTCCAGGCGAAAATGACTGCCGGAATGTGTTGATCACCATATCGAAATCGAATGTATCGGTGCGACTTTGGTACTGCGCTGTGTCGACCGTCCGCACCGAAGCGTCAATTCCGAGCTTCTTTAGGTTTCCTATGAACGGGAGGACCACCCTTTCCAAGCTAGGCTGAATCAGCAGCACTTCGAATTTCAAGGCGCGCCCGGACTCGGCGTGGGTGAGGACTCCGTCGCGGACTTGCCATCCTGCGGATTTCAACAAGCGGGCTGCAGTACGCAATTCTCGCCGCGGGTTTCCGGAGCCATCGGTTTTCGCAACGCTAAATGGCTGCGTGAAAAGATCCTCAGGCAGCGAATCTTTGTGTGGCAACAAGTAGTCAAGCTCGGCACCCTCAGGTAGGCCGCGCGTCGCGAGCTCCATGTTTTCGAAGTAGCTACTGGTCCGTTTGTATTGCCCGAAGAACAGAGCTTTGTTTGACCACTCAAAATCAAAAGCCAGCCCGATGGCCTGTCGGACAGCGCGGTCTGTGAATATTTCACGACGCGTGTTAAAAACAAACGCCTGCATTCCCGGCGACGTCAAGTCAGGAATCTCTTCTTTGATCACGAGGCCATTTCGTGCCGCCGGAAAGTCGTATCCCGTTGCCCAGTTCCCGGCGGAAAACTCAGGGTAGGTATCGAACTCGTAAGACTTGAATGCTTCGCGCGCGACGGTCGCGTCGCGGTAATAGTCATATCGGACCGAGTCGAAGTTGTAGCGCCCCACGTTGACGGGGAGATCCGCGCCCCAATAGTCGGCGACACGTTCGTATTCTATGAAGCGTCCCGGTTCGAAAGCGCCGACCCGATAGGGCCCGCTACCAACAGGCGCTTCCAAGCTGGTTTCCGTGAACTCAATTGTCTCGTAATAGTGCTTAGGAAGCACCGACAACTGCCCAATGATATTCGGCAATTCACGATTTGTCGGGCCGCTGAACGTGAATTTCACCCGGTAGTCGTCCAACTTTTCGGCGGTGGCAACGTTGGCGTAGTACTGCCGATAGAACGGGTGACCCTTCGTGGTCAGT
>JAPKDI010000059.1 GCA_026421105.1 Alphaproteobacteria bacterium
ATCAGGCTGATCGGGCGCGGTGGCGCGGCCGAAGATGAGGGTGTGACGGCATGAATGTGTCGACCGAACACCGGTACACGTTGGCGCTGTTGCTGGCGCTAACTGGCACATCCGCGTTTTCGTTGCAGTTTTTTGTGCCGGCGATGCCGGACCTGGTGGGGATCTTCGACACGACACCGGCCATGGTGCAATTGACGTTGACGCTGTTCATGCTGACGTACGGCATCTTTCAAGCCGTCTACGGGCCACTATCGGACCGATTTGGCCGCAAGCCCGTTCTCCTGGTCGCGATCATTATCTACGTCATGGGATCGTTCTTGGGTGCGGCGGCTTCAAGCATCGAGATGGTGATTGTCGCGCGGGCGTTGCAAGCCGTTGGCGCGGCGGCCGGTTTTGTCCTCGTGCCGGCAATTGCGCGCGACGTCTACGGGCATGGCGGGGCGCCGCGGGCGATGAGCTACATCAGCATGACTAACGGTTTTATCTCAGCGGCTGGGCCATTGATCGGCGGCTTGATCCACCAGTACGCCGGCTGGCGTTATGGCCTTCTGGCAACGGGCACGCTGGGCGTATCAATGCTGGTGATGACGGCGCTGTATCTGAAAGAGAGTGGCGTCGTGGTGCGCCAGCGCGTTGCATTCGCGCCGATTTTACGGGGATATGTGTCGCTTGCGAGGAAGCGGGGGTTCTTGGGCTATGTCCTTGTGGTGGCGTCGGTGAACGGCGTTTTCTACGCGTTCCTGGCAGGCGCGGCGTTCGTAGCGATTGATACGCTTGGGGTATCGCCCTCTGGATTCGGTCTCTTCATGATCCCCGCGGTGGCGTTGTTCATGACCGCGTCGTTTTTCAGCGACCGCCTGGCAGCGCGCATTGGCACGACGCGCGTGATCTTGATTGGCACTCTGTTCACGACGGCTGGCGCTGTGGGGCTATTGGTGGTGTCACTAGCGGGTCATCAAAGCGTGGCGGCGTTATTGATTGCGAGCGCCTTCATGGGTTTTGGCAACGGCCAGGTCTTACCATCCTGCATTGCTGAGGCCGTGAGCTTTGATTCAAAGCTTGCGGGTACTGCTTCGGCCTGGATAGGCGTCAGCCAAATGGTGGTCGCGGCACTAGCGAGCCAGGTCTATGGCTTCATCCATGACGGCACCGCGGTACCGGTGGCACTCCTCATGACGATTCTAGCCGGGTGCGCGTTGCTCTCCCTAGTGCCAATTGCACAGCGTGACCGCGTTGCTGCGCTCGGGGTGTGATCGCTGGTGCGAAAGAAGTACTCGGTCTCTCGGCAAGTGCATAAGGTCGCGCGATGATGAACGCCCCGCCGGAACATCGCTACACCTTGATCCTACTCCTGACGCTGAATGCTGTGTCAATCGTGGCCATGCAATTCATCGTGCCGGCGATGCCTTCGTTGGTCAGCGAATTCGCCACGACGCCGGCGATGGTGCAGTTGACGCTGACACTTTTCATGTTGGGTTATGCGGCGTTTCAAATTGCCTATGGCCCCTTGTCGGACCGGTTTGGCCGCAAAAGCTTGTTGTTGTGGGCGACTGCCGTGTTCGTTTTTGGATCATTTCTAGGTGCGGTCGCTCCAAATATTGAAGTGCTTATTCTTGCGCGAGTTTTGCAATCGGTTGGTGCTGCTGCCGGTTTCGTTTTGCCACCCGCGGTAGCGCGCGACGTTTACGGCCACGCCGGTGCACCCCGAGCTATCGGGTGGATCAGCATCAGCGCGGGAATCGCCGCGGTGATATCTCCGTATCTTGGCGGCCTAGTTCACGAAACAGCTGGATGGCGATGGGGAATGGGGCTGAACGGCGCACTGGGCATCGCTATTTTGATGGCCTGCTGGTTGTTTCTGACAGAAAGCCACCCGGCTGCGCTGCGTCGTGCTGTTGGTGTTGCGGGTCTTGCTCGGGGATACGCAGCGCTTGCACGGTCACAACGGTTCATGGGCTATTTGCTGGCTGTTGCGTTTGTGAACGGTACTTTCTACGCATTCTTTGCGGGCGGCACGTTTGTCGCGATTGAAATATTGAGTCTTTCTCCCTCCCAGTTTGGTTTGCTCACAATGCCCCTTGTGCTGGTTTTTCTGCCTAGCGCGTACCTAAGCGTGCGAATGGCTGCACGATTCGGGTCGACGAAGATCATCGTATTAGGCACGCTGACGACCTTTGTGGGGTCGGCAGGGCTACTGGTGGTAACGCTGTCGGGCAGCGTGAGTGTCGTTGCGATGCTGTTAGCAAGTGCATTTATAGGGTGGGGCAATGGACAAGTGATCCCAAACGCCACTGCAGCAGCTATGAATCTGTTCCCCAAATTGGCGGGCACGGCTTCCGCAAGTCTTGGTACAGCGCAGATGGGGATGGGGGCGGTGGCAAGTTTGCTTTTCGGGCTATTGCACAACGGGACTTCGACGCCGATGGCCGCCCTAATGGCGGGGATGGGATTGCTTGCGTTCGTTTCTTGCGGCCTGATCGTGGCTACGCGGCAACGCAATGCGCTGGTTTAACTAGGCACAAAAACGGTAGATAGCTATGGCATATCTCGTGACCGGTGGGACTGGGTTTATCGGCTCTTGGGTGGTGAAGTCGTTGCTTGAGCGTGGGCATCAGGTGGTCGCGTTTGATTGGGCGCCCGGGCGTCATGCGCTTGACCAGGTCGTTGGCAAGCGCGCCGATGAGGTGACAATTGTTCAAGGCGATCTAACGCATATGCACCGCGTGATTGAGACGATTCGTGAACACAAGATCACACACATCGCGCATATCGCGGCGGCGGGCTTAACGTTATGCCATTCCAACCCAGTGCATGCCGTGCAGGTCAACGGCTTGGGTTTCGCCAACATGCTCGAGATCTGCCGGAACATGGGTATTGAGCGCATGGTGTGGGCAAGTTCGGCGGGCGTGTTTGGTGGCAATTGGGGCGACAAGCCGGTGCCTAACGACGCGCCGTTTCATCCACGCAATGTATACGCCGGGCTTAAGATTCTCGGCGAGACGTTGGCGGCGCAGTATCACGATGCCTATGGAATGGATGTCATTGGGCTGCGCTACACCTTCGTCAATGGGCACGGGATGCCGAACCATCAGGGCGGGCGCTTGATTCAGGAGTTGTGCGAAAAGACGGCGTTAGGTCAGCCGGCCACCGTGCCTTGGGGCGACGATACGCCCGACTGGTTGTGGGGCGGCGATGCCGGAGAGGCGACGGCGCTTGCTCTTGAAGCCGCACCAACGAAAGTGCGTGCCCTCAATGTTCCGGGCAACAGCGCCTCGATGAAAGACGCCGTGGCCTATGTGAAGTCGTTACTACCGGATGCCGACATTACGATGCAGCCGGGCAAGATGGGTTTTAGCCGCTTCGATGGCTCGGTGACCGAGAAGGAAATCGGCTACACCCCGAAATGGACGATGCAGATGCAGATGCGCGAGCGCATCAACCGTGTTCGTGAAGAAAACGGATTGCCGTTGGTAGGTTAGCACCATTTCAAGTTCCACGACCGAAGGGCGGTCGGTTCCTAAGCCGCCTGTTATCTTCTTGATGACGGCGACGGCCGCGGGAATTTTCGCAACGAACATGTACGTGCCATCGCTACCAGCGATTGCACGTGATCTCGGCACGACGGAGCAGGCCGCGCAATTCACTATTACTGTATTCCTGGTGGTCTTCGCGGTCTTCCAGTTGGTCTACGGGCCGTTGGCCGACCGCTATGGCCGCAAGCGCGTTATGCTGGGCGGGTTGGCCATCTTCATGGTGGCGAACATTGTGGCATCTACGGCGCAAACGATCGAGTGGTTGCTGGTTGCGCGCGTGTTGCAGGCGATTGGTGCGTGTGCCGGAATGGTGATCACTCGAGCGATGGTGCGCGACGCCTACGACCGGGGCGAGAGCGCGCGCATCATGGCAATCCTGGGGATGGGCTCTGGCGTTTCTTCTTCCGTGGCGCCGTTGTTGGGAGGCGCGCTGCAGGGTTGGACTGGTGATTGGCGGTCAAGCTTCATCTTCATGACGGTGTTCACGTTGGTGCCCATGGTGGTGCTGGCAGTTTCTGTGCGGGAAACCTTGCGCCGATCGGACGCACCAGGTGGCGGCATCGGCGGGATGGCGCGAAATTACCTCGTTCTGGTGCGATCACCGGAATACATGTTGTACGCGCTTGGCGCGGCGCTCATGAATGCGACGTTCTTTTCATTCCTGGCTGCGGCACCCTTCGTTTTGATGAACGTCGTAGGCGCATCGCCTGAGCGATTGGGCGTTGTTCTGGTCTACATCACCGGCGGCTTTTTCATTGGCACTTTGGTGGTGTCGCGAGTGGGCGCACGATTTCCGCTCGAGCGGATGGTTCTTATGGGTGGGGTTCTTTGTTTTTCCGGGGTCGCCATTTTAACAGTTTTAGCGCTGAGCGGTGCACGCACTGAAGCGGCGATAGCGATGCCTATGCTGTTGTTCGGATTGGGCAATGGTTTTGTGCTGCCGCCGTCGAGCGTGATTGCCGTCAGCGTAAGACCGCAGATTGCGGGAACCGCCTCCGCACTTTATGGGTTTAATTCGTTTGCATTAGGGGCGGTCGGGACAGTTGTTGCCGGGTTCTTGTCGCACCAAACTCAGCTTCCCCTCGCGTTGGCTATGTTGGTGATGACGGGTCTTGCTGTGGTGTTCTTTGTGACGGGTCTCATGGGCACGGCGCGCGGCTGGTTTAGATCAACAAATTGAACAAGCCTCCCTGGCCGTTAGCAGCCTGAGATGCCGTCGTGTTGTTGAGTGAAATCGATTTCAGCCGGGCGAGCGCATTCTGCATCCCTGAAATCTGAGCGAGAATTCGCTGCGGCGGTTGAGATGGGACCTCAAAGGGTTTGTCTGGCCCCTCGGTCTTGAGGCGAAACGCCTTCTTCACCGTGACTTCGGCGAACTCAAGCAACGATCGGGCATCTTCAACGGCGGATTCGGTTAGCAGGTTGATATCGTCGATGAGACCAAGGCCGAAGTTGGTTTCGACGAAATTCCTATCGCCGTCATCGGCGACTTCGCCAAAAATAACCTCCGGACGCAAGCCAATACCTGACAGTGCGTCCAGCCCCTCCGGTCCTGGAATAAACTCTATTTTGTGACCATTCAACGCGGAAACCTGCAGGAACCGACCGTCGATGTCGTTGTCAACGAACCGTGCTGTCCCTTCGCCGCCGGAACCAATGGCGTTACGAATTTTGAACGAGAGAAAACCAAACGAGTCGTCGTCATCAATGGTGACCTTTTCCGGCGGGCCGTTGTCGACCGAAATGTAGAAATACTGTCCGGGGCGGACCGAACTGACGCTGGTGATCGAGGTTGCGGGGTCCGCCGGGACTTCACCAGTGGGGAGCCCCAAGCGCGAAAGGACATTGGTGCCGTTGCTGTCGAAGGCGATCGACGAGCCACGTTGATCGAACCCGCCGCCGAACTGATGCCGCCACGCCTGGCTAAAGTTTGCGTTGAGTTTGATGAGAAAGCCGTCGGTAATTCCAGACGAAGTTTCGCCGGCAAGGGTGCCTGCCGTCTCGCCCGAAATGTAAATTTCTTCGCTGGTCGGGTCGACGGCAATGCTGAACGCGCGATCTATATCGGAGGTGCCGAGGAACGTGGCGCCCAAGGGAGATCCGTTGGCGGCGAACTTGGCGACAAAACCATCGGTGCCGCCTGCGTGAGCAGTGGTCGGGGTGACGCCAGGACCGAAGAATCCGGATTCCGACGTGTAACCGGTGATGTAAATATCGCCGTCATTGTCGAGGCTGAGGCCGGTGACACCGCCATCGGTACCGAGATTGCCGGTCGCCTGCCAAACTAGCGCGGCGGTATCACCATCGCCGTAACGCCGAAGGAACCCGGTAGCGCCATCGGTACCGGCAAGAAAGACATTGCCAGCACTATTAACTGCAATAGCGGTGTGTTGTTCATTGCCGGCATCACCGAATTGCCGGTTGTAGACGAGCGCCCCACTGTTATCGAGTTTCGTTACGAATGCATCGTCACCGCCGCCGAAGCCTTCACCTATGCCTATCTCGGCACGGGTGACCCCGGCAACGAAGATCTCATTGCTACTGTTCACGGCAAGGGAGAGGCCGATGTCATCTAGGAACGGACCAGCCTGACGGGTCCACTGTTCTTGGCCGTCACTGTTGAATTGCGTCACGAACGTATCGAGATTGCCGCCGAACGCCGTCGTGGTTAATGCGCCGCGCGCCTGACCGGCGATGATGACGTTATCGTTGCCGTCAACGGCGACCGCAAAACCGACGCCGTCTACGGTAGCGCCGAGGCGTTGTGTGAAGATTATGTTACCGGCGGCATCGTACTTGTTGAGGAAAACGTCGTTGTTCTTGGGGTCAACCGCCTGGCTGCCAAGGTCGCCCGCCGTCTTGCCCACGACATATACCGCGCCGGTACTGTCCACAGCCACGCCGTTGGCGGAGTCGGCTTGGCTCGTGGTGTCAATCTGATTGTAAAAGACTTCGGTTGGGTTAGCGCTACCGAGGTTGTCGACCTTGGTTACAAAGCCGCCGCCGGACGGACCCTGGCCACGGAACCCTGCGACGTACACAGCGCTTGACTCGGTGGCGGTCGCGGCGCTGAAAGAGGACGTTTCGCCGAACCCGACCTCGACGCGGAAGCCGTATTTGTTTTCGCTGAAACGCTCACTGTATATCGATGTTGAGATGCCGGCGGCGACGGCCTTGGTATTCACGTGCGCAGAGATATTGTTCAGCGTGTAATCGTTGGGGTTCGTGCTGATATCACCAAGGGTAATAGTGACGTTGCGAGCGGTCGTGCCATCATTGCTTGTCAAGGTGAACTGATCGGCGGCCGTGAGCCCTGAAATGGGATCGTTAAGATTTTCGAGAATGACGGCGCCGTTGAAGCGCGGGGCATCTTCGTCTTGCCCAAGAACGATCCGTGAATTGAGATTGGGGTCGAGGAGACCGGTGACGAGCGAAATCGTATTGGTCTTCGCGTTGTTGATAAAGGTTTCGAGTTCGGCGACTCGTGTCTGGAACTTGGTGTTCAGCAGGTTCGATAGAACCTTGCCTTGCGAGGTTTGCGCGTAGTTAGCGATGTCGAGCATCTGTCCCAACGCTTTGTAAGCGGCGAACAGGGTTTTTGAATCGTCATCAAGGTCGACGCGGTCGAAGAGAGGATCTTTGGGGTCGATCAGCGCGGCCTGGGAGAGGACCCGTTGTTCGAGCGATTTGTCGGGGA
>JAPKDI010000060.1 GCA_026421105.1 Alphaproteobacteria bacterium
GGATGACCCGGCCCGCGAGGATTTTGTCGCCCTCGAGGACTGGTTGAATGACGGTGTGCCTTTGGCCGGACCGGTCGCGCACGAGTGTCTTGTCGACTGGTACGGCGAGAACCTTCCGGGGCGCGGCGTCTGGTCGGTTGCTGAGACGTTGGTCGATCCGGCGGCGCTCCAATGCCCGGCGTTTGTGGTGTTGCCGGACAATGACCGTTTGGTGCCACCAGGATCCGCCCGCGCCCTGGCGGATCGACTCCCAAACCCAACGATCCATGCGCCGGCGGCAGGTCACATTGGCATGGTCGTCGGCCGGAACGCCGAAGCAGCGCTGTGGATGCCGCTTCGTGATTGGCTGATCGATTGATCCTTTTCGCGGTTGCGGAAAGATGTTGTGCGGTGCAACAATCGCCCTCTTTGTACTGTTTCCGGAGTTCCCATGACCGAGATCGTGATCGCCAGCGCTGCCCGCACCGCCGTTGGCGCCTTTAACGGGTGCTTTGCGTCCCTCGCTGCGTCCGACCTCGGCAAGGCCGCTATAGCGGCTGCACTCGACCGAGGTGGCGTTGAGCCCGCAGCAGTCTCGGAAGTCATCCTTGGCCAGGTATTGACGGCGGCTGCGGGCATGAACCCAGCGCGGCAGGCGGCGATCGCGGCAGGCATTCCGGTTCAATCGCCGGCCTGGTCGGTCAACCAGGTGTGCGGTTCGGGATTGCGCGCTGTGGCACTTGGCGCGCAGGCGATCAGGAACGGTGACGCCGGCATCGTCGTAGCGGGCGGCCAGGAAAGCATGAGCAACGCCCCACACGCGATGCACTTGCGCCTTGGCACCAAAATGGGCGACGCGCAGATGATCGACACGATGATCCGCGATGGTCTTTGGGACGTCTTCAACGGGTATCACATGGGCACGACCGCCGAGAACGTGGCCCGTCAGTGGCAGATCACCCGCGAGGAACAAGACGCTTTTGCCTTGGCCTCACAAAACAAAGCTGAGGCGGCCAAGAAAGCGGGGCGCTTCCAGGATGAAATCGTGCCGGTCACTGTACCGAGCCGAAAGGGCGACATCGTGGCCGATACCGACGAGTACATTCGCGACGGGGCGACGATCGAAGCCATGCAAAAAATGCGGCCCGTGTTCGAGAAGGCCGGCACCGTCACGGCGGCCAATGCCTCGGGTATCAATGATGGCGCCGCTGCACTGGTGCTGATGAGCGCCGATGATGCGGCAAAACGCGGTGTTGCCCCGATGGCGCGGATTGCGTCCTGGGCGCAAGCTGGTGTGGACCCAGCCATCATGGGATCCGGGCCCATTCCGGCCAGCCGTAAAGCACTCGAACTCGCGGGCTGGACGGCGGCTGACCTTGACCTGGTTGAGGCCAACGAAGCGTTTGCGGCCCAGGCCTGCGCGGTAAACAAAGATCTCGGTTGGGACACCGACAAGGTCAACGTTAACGGCGGCGCTATTGCCATCGGCCACCCGATCGGTGCGTCAGGCGCGCGGGTGCTCGTGACGCTCCTCTATGAGATGCAAAAGCGCGATGCAAAAAAAGGCCTGGCGACGTTATGTATCGGCGGTGGCATGGGCATCGCGATGTGTGTCGCGCGCGACTAGAACGTATGCGTTTTAACGCAACGCGATCTCGTCATCACCGGGGGTGAAGGACGGTCGTTCGGTGAACTGATCGTACCATTCGGCCAGCGCGTTGCGCTCATCACGCCACTCGAAGTTCATCCCGTCGCGCTCGCGAATCTTGGTCAGGTACATCAGGCCGCAAGCGATCGAGATCAGGCCGATCGTGAGCCCTTCGAATGACTGTGCTTCGCTCTCCAGCGCATCGAGCGCTCGCGCAACGGTCGCCATGTAGGTTTCCAGCGCAGCCGGGTAGATGTAGTCGCGGGGTCGCTTCAGTTCATTCTGGCGCAATACGAAGGTGTCGAACATGGCATCGCCAATTGCAAGTTGGCGCAACGCGCTCCACCGCGCCATCCCGATAGCTGGAAACAGCTTTGGGCCGTCGTGCAACGAATCGAGATACTCGTAGATCGTCGGGCCACCGTAGAGCGCCGAGCCGTCGTCCAGCACCAGCGTCGGCACCTTGCTGAGCGGGTTTGCGCTGAGATGAGCGATTTGCCGCGTGTATGGGTCGGTCGGGATGCGTTCGATCTGGTCGTACACGCCAGTCTCGATAGCCACGACCTGCACCTTGTGAACGTAGTTTTTGAGCGGCGTGTAAAAGAGCTTCATACGCTTTTGTTACACCGCTGTGTGTCGGCGCGCCAGAGGACGATTGGTTGTGCTAAAATGGATCCATGCACCTCGATGTCGTCGACCTAAAACAGTTTTACGACAGCCGCTTAGGGCGTATCGCGGCTCGGACCCTGCGCCATCGACTACGCACGCTGTGGCCTAGCGTGGCCGGGATGCGCGTGGTCGGCCTGGGATACGCGACGCCGCTGCTACGGCCCATGCTGGACGAAGCAGAACGAGTGATGGCGTTCATGCCGGCGGGTCAAGGCGTTCACCGGTGGCCGAACAACGAACCGAGCCGGGTGGCGCTGACTGATGAGATCGAATTGCCCTTGGGCGATTCGTGCGTCGACCGCGTGGTCTTGGTCCATACGCTCGAGAACACCGAGCATTTGCGCGAGATGCTGCGCGAGGTCTGGCGCGTTTTGGCGCCGGAGGGGCGCATACTGATTGTCGCGCCGAATCGACGCGGTATTTGGGCGCGGATGGAGCGCACCCCATTCGGCCATGGCCGACCCTTTAGCCCGCCACAACTGAACCGACTGTTGCGCGACAATATGTTTTCGCCCGGTGCGACCAAAGCGGCGCTCTATTTTCCGCCGAGTCGCGGTGGCGTCATGCTGCGCGCCGCAGTTGCGCTGGAGCGGTTCGGCGAGCGACTCGGTGCGACAGCAATTGCGGGCGCTTTGCTAGTCGAAGGGGGTAAGCAAGTCTATGCCGCCACCCCTACCAGCGAGCGAAGCCGCTTGCGTGCCGTCCGAGCCGTGGCGCGGCCGGTTCTGGCCGCAAGTCGCGGTCAGACGGCTGTCCGGCTAGCGCCGCGAAAGAATAAATAGCGCCTGTTCACCGAAGAAGTTGGCGAAGCGCGACGTACTGCGGGACCGTGTACTGTGCCCGGTATGATTGAGGATGACCTGACGTTCAGTCTGTAAACCCAGGTGGTCACACAGCTGGGTGAAATCCCGGATTGTGCATAGGTGGATGTTTTCGGTGCTGTACCAGGGCTCCGCGAGGAGACGGGTCGTCGGCATCCGTCCATTCGCAATCAAGTTCCAGCGCACGCGCCAGTAACCGAAATTGGGGAAAGTCACGATGGCACGACGTCCGATGCGTACCAGTTGGGCCAACACGTCACGTGGGTTCCGGGTGGCCTGCAGCGTGCGGCTGAGAACGACATAGTCAAAGGCGCCATCCGGGTAATCTTCAAGATCGGTATCCGCATTGCCTTGAATCACCGATAAGCCATGGCTGACACAGGCATTTACGCCAGCCTGGCTGATCTCGATGCCGCGACCGTCAACGCCCCGTTCGCTGCTGAGGTAGTGGAGCAATGCGCCATCGGCGCAACCGATGTCGAGCACTCGCGAGCCCGGCTCAATGAGGTCCGCGACAAATAGCAGGTCGACGCGCAGGGCGGCGCGGGCGCGTTCGTTCGCGGGGTTCACGGCTTTTTCAAGCCGCGTTTGTCGGCGGCGCCATTCAAAAAGCCCACGAGGGTTTTGTGAAACTCCGGCTCCTCAAGCAGAAAAGCGTCATGCCCCTTGTCGGTCTCGACCTCAACAAAGCTGACGTTGGCCGCTTCGGCGTTGAGCGCTTTGACCACCTCGCGGCTATCGGACGTCGGGAACAGCCAATCGGATGTGAATGAAATGATGCAATACCGGACGGGTGTTTTGTGAAAGGCAGCCGGGAGGCTGCCACCGTGTTCCCTTGCCATGTCGAAGTAATCCATCGCGCGGGTGATGTAGAGATAGGAGTTCGCATCAAAACGGTCGACGAACGTGCTGCCTTGGTGTCGCAGGTAGCTTTCGACCTGGAAGTCGGCGTCAAACCCAAACGTGATGTGGTCGCGGTCTTGCAGCTTTCGACCGAATTTCCGCCGCAAGGCGGCCTCGGACAGATACGTGATGTGTGCCGCCATGCGCGCGACAGCCAGGCCGGCGCGCGGCGTCGTGGCGTGGGCGTGATACTCGCCGCTGTGCCAGTCGCGGTCCGCCATGATCGCCTGGCGACCCACTTCGGAGAACGCAATGTTCTGCGCAGAATGGCGCGACGCCGAAGCAATCGGAACCGCCGCGAAGACGCGTTCGGGATAGGCTGACGCCCATTGCAGCGCTTGCATGCCACCCATCGACCCCCCGATGACACAGAACAGCTGATCGATCCCAAGGTGGTCCATCAACTTCGCCTGCGCGCGCACCATGTCGCCGATCGTGATGACCGGAAAAGACAAGCCCCAGGGCTCACCGGTATCGGGGTTGATTTCTTTGGGTCCGGTTGAGCCCATACAGCCCCCCAAGACGTTCGTACTGATGATAAAATAGCGATTTGTGTCGAGCGGTCGGCCCGGCCCGATCATGATGTCCCACCACCCAGGCTTGCTGGTCAGCGGATGGGCGTTAGCAGCATGTTGGTCGCCGGTCAGCGCATGACACACGAGGACCGCATTGGATTTTACAGCGTTCAGCGTGCCATAGGTGTGGTAAGCCACGCCAAAGCGGCTCAATTCTGTCCCGCTATCCAAGCGCAATGCGCCATCCGTGCCCAGTTCAACGTACTGGCCGGCGTTGGGAGATGAGATATCCATGGGATCGGCGACCGCTATAGCTGGAGAAACCACATTAACCTGGGGACAGAATAACTCGGCTCAGGCACCACATATGTCAATGTTTTCTTTGATTTTGAGCCGCACGGCCCTTAAGACTAGGTCGCCCTAGCGCGGTGGCCGAAGGCCTTGATCATGACAATAAAAGACACAGAACTCGACGCGCTGCGGCGCGAAATCGACGAAATCGACGCTCACATTTTGGAGGCGATCGTTGCGCGCACGGCTGTCGTCCGCCGGGTTGGCGAGGCAAAGGGCGGCGGGCCGATCTTGCGCCCCGGTCGCGAGGCCAAAGTCATGCGCGCCCTTTTGGCCGGTCCGGACACCGGCTTACCCCTGCCGGTGGTCGGGCGAATATGGCGGGAGCTAATTGCGGCCTACTGTCGTTTTCAAGGCAAGCTTGAGGTTGCTGTCTGTGCTCCGGAAAAATCTGTTGGCTACTGGGATCTTGCGCGCGATCACTTTGGATCGGCAACTCGGATGTCACTGCACAAGTCTCCGACGGTCGTGCTGCGAGCCGTATCTGAGGGTGACGCCACGGTCGGAATTTTGCCGTTACCGCAAGACGGCGAGGCGGACCCGTGGTGGCGTCACATGAGTGGGGGCGCCGACAACATACCTCGCGTCATTGGCCGGTTGCCCTTTGTCGATAACCCTAGCGCCCGGTTCGAGGGTTTTCAGGCGGTGGTTGTTGCCTGCTTGCCCTTTGATGCGAGTGGTGACGATGTGAGCTGGCTGGTGGTCACGACCAGTGAGCAGGTCAGCCGTCGTTCTCTTACAGATCACCTAACCGCGGTGGATCTTGGTGGGCGCTCGATCACTTCTTTCTCTGGGGGCGGTACAGGCGACGCACACTTGTTCGAGGTGGATGGCTACGTCATGCCAGACGATGCGCGCCTAAAAGAATTCGCCGAGCGCGTTGGCGGCAACGCCCGTCTTTCGGCAGTTGGTTCCTACGCGCGGCCGTTTTTGCGGACCTAGCTATGGCTCGAACTCCAAACCCACGACCCCATGCAGGGGTGATGGACATTACCCCATACAAGGGTGGTGCGGCCGACGCGCCGGGTGTCGACAACGTTATCCGGTTGGCGTCGAATGAATCTGCACTGGGTCCAAGCCCGAAAGCGATCGACGCGTACAAAGGAATCGCGTCCGCGTTGCATCGCTATCCTGATGGCGAAGCGCGGCTATTGCACGAGGCGATCGGGCGTCGTCATGGGTTGGATCCGGCGCAGATCGTATGCGGGTCGGGATCGGATGAACTGATCTCACTGTTGATCACTGCCTATGCCGGTTCGGGCGAAGAGGTGCTGTACAGCCAGCACGGTTTCTTGATGTACCGGATTTCGGCGATGGCGGCTGGGGCGACCCCGATTGCCGCACCCGAAACGGATTTGTGCGCGGATGTCGACAAGTTGCTTGCGCATGTCACATCGCGGACCCGCATAGTGTTCATCGCGAACCCCAACAATCCCACGGGGACCTACCTCTCGACTGCAGAGATGCAACGCCTACGCGATGGATTACCTTCCGACGTCATCTTAGCGATCGACGCCGCTTATGCGGAATACGCTAGCGCAGACGACTACACGGCAGGACAGTCGCTCGTGGTGGCGCACGACAATGTTGTAATGTTGCGCACATTCTCCAAGATCTATGGATTGTCCGCGCTGCGGGTTGGGTGGTGCTTTGCGTCGCCAATGATTGCCGATGTGCTGAACCGCGTGCGTGGACCGTTCAATGTCAATGCGGCGGCTCAGGCGGCTGCAGTAGCCGCCGTTGAGGATGTCGAGTTTGAGGCGAACGTTCGGGCGCACAACGATAGGTGGTTACCGTGGTTGGCGGATGAACTAGCGGCCCTAGGGGTACCCACCGTGCCGAGCGCTGGAAACTTCTTGATTGCTAATTTCGGCTATGCGGCGCGCGCCGATGCGGCGTTCGGTTTTCTCAAGGGGCGTGGCATTTTGGTGCGCGCGGTCGGTGGCTATGGGCTACCGCAATACTTACGCGTCGCGATCGGCCGCGAAGACGAAAATAGGGCCGTTGTCGCGGCCCTGAAGGCGTTCGTCGCGACTTCAGCGTCATGAACGAGACTCCGCAACCTTTCCAGCGATTGGCGATTATTGGACTTGGCCTCATTGGGGCGTCCATCTGCCTTGCTGCCCGGGAACATGGGGCAGCGGAATCGGTGGCGGGCTATGACGCGTCGGCCGACGTACGGGCGCGTGCCGTTGCGCTTGGGTTGGGCGACATCACCGAGACTGCCGCAGAAGCCGTAGCTGGCGCCGACCTGGTAATTTTGGCGGTACCGGTCGGCGCTGTCGGTCTTGTCGCAGAGGCGA
>JAPKDI010000061.1 GCA_026421105.1 Alphaproteobacteria bacterium
AAGAAGGGTATCAACATCCGTGTTGAGTCAAACATCCAGCACATTGAAAAGACGTCGACCGGCCTTATCGCAACTTGCGAAGATGGTGCCATTCTTGACGCTGATTGCATCTTGTACGCAACGGGTCGCGCACCGAAGACGGCAGGCCTCAATCTCGAGTCCGTCGGGGTCGAGATGAAGAAAAATGGCGCGGTCGTGGTCGATAAATATTCTCGCACAAACGTCGAGAACATCTACGCCGTTGGTGACGTTACGGATCGGATTAACCTGACGCCCGTCGCCCTGAATGAAGGACTGTGTTTTGCGGATACTGTGTTCGGTGGACGCGATCGCGTTATGGACCACGAGAGCGTTGCATCCGCTGTTTTCAGTCAACCCAGTGTTGGTACAGTTGGCTTGACGGAGAAGGAGGCGCGCGAGAAATTTGGTGCGGTCGACATTTACAAATCGACGTTCCGCCCTTTGATCCACACTCTTTCCGGACGTGACGAGAAAACTATGATGAAGATCATTGTTGATCAAGCCTCTGACAAGGTGCTTGGTGTCCACATGGTTGGCCCAGAAGCGGCCGAGATCATTCAAGGACTGGGCGTCGCGGTCAAAATGGGCGCGACCAAGGCCGATTTTGATGCCACCGTCGGCATTCACCCCACGTCCGCCGAAGAGTTTGTCACGATGCGGGAACGTTACGTCGACCCCGAGGCCCAGGCCGCGGAGTAGAGCGGGCTTGGCCCCGCCACCCATTGAGGCGTATAAGCCCCGGAGTGGTGCAGGGGGCTCCAAGGACCCTAAGTGAATGTCACAGGATTGGTCGATAGAGTCCTGGCGCGATACGCCTATTAAACAGCAGCCTGAGTACCCTGATATCAGTGCGCTGCGCCAAGTCGAAACGACGATGCAGAGCTATCCGCCATTGGTCTTTGCCGGTGAAGCGCGAAGCCTTAAGTCGTCGCTGGCTGATGTCGCAGCTGGAAACGGTTTTCTCCTTCAGGGTGGTGACTGCGCTGAGAGCTTTGCTGAGTTTCACCCCGACAACATTCGGGATGCTTTCCGTGTCTTGCTTCAGATGGCGGTTGTTCTCACGTTTGCCGGGTCACTGCCCGTCGTAAAACTGGGACGAATAGCGGGACAGTTTGCTAAGCCGCGTAGTGAGCCGACCGAAACCAAAGGTGGCGTCGAGCTTCCGAGTTATCGCGGCGACATTGTTAACGGGATTGACTTCACCGAAGCGGCCCGCACGCCAGATCCGACGAGGTGGCTTCAGGCCTACGCACAATCGGCGAGCACGCTGAACCTTATTCGTGCTTTCTCACACGGCGGGTACTCGGCCCTTGATCAAGTGCATGGCTGGAACCTCGGGTTTCTTGAGCACAGTCCGCAAGGGGAGCGGTACCGCGCGCTCGCGAACCGCATTTCAGAGGCGCTCGATTTCATGCAGGCTTGCGGGCTGAACGCTGAGACCGTGCCGGTGCTCCGGGAAACTGACTTTTTTACGTCTCACGAGGCGTTGTTGCTTGGGTACGAGCAGGCCCTTACCCGTATCGATTCAACGTCTGGGGATTGGTACGACACGTCGGCGCACTTCCTTTGGATTGGTGATCGAACGCGGGAACTCGAAGGTGCTCATGTAGAGTTTCTGCGTGGCGTGGCGAATCCGTTGGGGTTCAAAGCCGGGCCTTCCCTCGAACCCGATGACGCACTCAGACTGATCGATCGCCTCAATCCCAGCAACGAGCCAGGGCGGATCACAATTATCAGCCGTATGGGGGCTGAAGCGGTGGGTGACAAGCTCCCGCGGTTGCTGCGCAAAGTGACCGCAGAAGGGCGCAACGTTGTTTGGTCGTGCGATCCGATGCACGGCAACACGATTAAATCCGCGACTGGTTACAAGACCCGCCGGTTCGACAAAATTCTCTCCGAGGTGAGTGATTTCTTTTCCATTCATGAGGCGGAGGGAACCTACGCTGGCGGCGTTCACTTTGAGATGACCGGTGGTGATGTGACCGAGTGTTTGGGTGGCGCGCAGGAAATCAGCGAGGAAGACCTGTCAGACCGCTACCACACACATTGCGACCCACGCATGAACGCCTCCCAGGCGCTCGAACTCGCGTTTTTGATCGCGGATATGCTGAAACACCGCAAAACCGCTACGCCTATCAAGACGGCGGCGGAATAGTTATTAGGGAGAGGCCGAAAATGTCCTCATCAGCGGTCCAGTCAGACGAGTCGATCGAACGCCATACAGACCACTATTTCAACCGGACCAAGCGCGTGGTGCGCCAGTTCGGCGATAAGCAAGTGACCTACGCGGTCTTTATGCGCCGTCCGGTACTATTCACGCCGCGGCTCATGGTTGATGCGCTTGAGGCCGTTGCCGAACGCCGCGGTGTCCGTTTCGAGATTGAGCAGCGCTATCAAGAAGGCGATTGGGTGGGCGCCGGCGACCCGCTCCTCTATATCAGCGGCTCACTAGCTGAACTTGTTGAACTGGAAACGCTCTGCCTTCAGCAGTTGGGCCCGGCCTGCGTTGCCGCGTACAACGCCTACTCGATGTGCCGCGACCTGCCGAAGGTCGCTTTCTTGGCGATGGATGCACGGCACTGCGCTGGCGCAGAAATGGCTGAAATGATGGCCTATGCCGCAAGCGTCGGCTCCAACGCAGCGAAAGCTGAGGTTGGCGCCGTGGGGTTTGTTGGCAACGCAACAGATGCCACCGCGCATTATTTCGGCAATGTCGGCGGGATGGGCACTATGCCGCACGCGCTCATTGGATACGCCGGGTCGACCGTGCGCGCCGCCGAAATGTTTCATGAGACCTTTCCCGACGATCCAATGACCATTCTGGTGGATTACTTCGGGCAGGAAGTGACCGACGCCCTGGCTGTCTGCCGGCGTTTCCCCGAGCTTGCCGCAGCAGGCACGCTTTCTGTGCGTCTCGATACACATGGTGGGCGGTTTGTCGAAGGACTTGATCCACAGGGGTCCTACGCGGTGCTGGAGCGCCATGTGCCAAAGAGTACGCGGCAATACCGATCCGAACCGGAACTTCGGTGGTTGGTCGGCACGGGCGTCACGGCGGCAGCGATCTATCGCGTGCGCGAGGTGCTCGACGAAGCCGGATTCGAAAATGTCGCGATTGTGGCGAGCTCTGGGTTTGGGCCAGCAAAGTGCAAGGTCATGGGCAGTGTGAACGCACCCATCGATGTCATTGGCACGGGCTCGTTCCTGCCGGAACGATGGGATGAAACTTATGCTACCGCCGATGTGATCGAATATGACGGTAGGAAGTCCGTAAAAGTCGGTCGCGAATTCTTGCTGCGGCAGACCGACTAAATATCATCCAATAGGATCAGCTGCTTCCCGATGTTCCCTCTTTGGAGCATCGAGATGAAAAGTTTCATCGGTCTATTCCTTGGCGACCTTGATCAGCAGCTTTCCGAAGTTTCTGCCCTCGAGCAGTCCGATAAAGGCTTGGGGGGCGTTCCTCAGCCCATCGACGATGTCCTCTTTGTGGATGATCTCACCTTTAGCGAGCCAGGTGGAGAGGTCTTTCAAGCCCTGCGGGTACTGTTCCAAGTAGTCGAACACGATGAATCCCTCGATCCGACTTCTGGTCGTCAGAATTCGGATTAGGTTCCGAGGCCCCATCTCTTGACGAGACGCGTTGTACTGAGAAATTTGACCGCAAAGAACGATGCGTGCGCGCTGCGCGAGGTTGTCGAAAACAGCGTCAGTGACCGGGCCACCCACGTTATCGAAGTAGACGTCGACGCCGTCAGGCGCCGCATCTCGAATTTCGGCCCGCAGGTTGTCGGCGGTACGATAGTTGATAGCCCCGTCATAACCCAAAGTGTCGATGATGTATCGGGCCTTCTCGTCGGTCCCGACCACTCCGACAGTGTGGCAGCCCTCTCGCTTGGCAATTTGCCCTACAAGCGAACCAACAGCCCCCGAAGCCGCCGAGACCACAACTGTATTCCCCTGTACCGGCTTACCGAGGTCTAGAAGGCCAAAATAGGCCGTGAGCCCCGGCATGCCGAGAACACCCAGCGCCGTCGAAATGGGCGCCAGCGAAGGGTCCACGACCCTCAGTGCCTTTGGCTTTGCCGTCGCAAACGCCTGCCAGCCCAATAGGCCTTCCACCATTGTGCCCTCAGGCAGGTTCTGCACATCGGATTGCACGACCCGCCCCACGGTCCCGCCACCCATGACGGCATCGATCTCAATCGGCGGAATATAGGATTTCGCGTCGTTCATTCGGCCGCGCATGTATGGGTCGAGGGACAAGTAGAGGTTTTGAACCAAGACGGTACCTGGTGCGGGCGTCGGCACGGGCGTCTCTACGATCCTGAAATCAGCCTCGGTCGGCGCGCCCTTGGGTCGGCGCGCGAGAAGTACTTGAATGTTCTTGTCGATCTGGGAACCCATCTCATCTCCGCCGTTGTCCCTCCGGGAGGACTACACTATAGGTCATGCTCCGGGCGCGCTTGCGCTATGGGTCTCTCAGAAATGACTGATCAACTCAACATTTGCCTCGCACAACTCAACCCGACTGTCGGCGATCTCCCGGGAAACGCCGAGCGGTTGCGGGCTGCGGTCGCTGAGGCCGCCAACAGTGGTGCGGACCTCGTCGTCACCAGCGAATTGTACTTGTGCGGCTACCCGCCCGAGGACTTGGTCCGGCGGCAATCGTTCCTTGATGAGATCAAACGGACGGTGGCCGATCTCGCGGGCGAAACACGAGACGGTCCGGCAATCCTCTTAGGCACGCCTTGGCAAGAAGGCGAGGCCGTTTACAACGCGGCGCTTTTACTCGCCGAGGGAGAAGTTGCCGCCGCCCGATACAAATCGGACCTACCGAACTATGGGGTCTTCGATGAAAAGCGGGTGTTTGATCCGGGCGAACTGCCCGGCCCCATTCAGTTCAAAGGCGTACGCCTCGGCGTCATGGTCTGCGAGGACATGTGGAAGCCGGATGTCGCTCAGTGTCTGGCCGAAACCGGCGCTGAGGTCCTTGTTGTTCTCAACGGCTCGCCGTTCGAACTGGACAAATGGGAGGAGCGGGACGGGCTTGCTAAAGACCGGGTCAGAGAAACAGGGCTGCCGCTTTTGTACGTCAATCAGGTGGGCGGACAAGATGAACTGGTGTTCGATGGCAGCTCCTTTGCGATCAACGGCGATGGTACGGGGGCCTTGCTAATGCCGGCTTGGGAAGAAGCGACGACCCTGGCAACGCTGGCTCGGCACAAAGGGTCGTTGCGCTTTGACGAAGGAGTAATGCATCGCCCCGGCGACCGCCTTGCGAACGTATACCTCGCCATGGTCTTGGGGCTGCGGGACTACGTGAATAAGAATGGCTTTCCTGGTGTGCTGCTCGGCATGTCCGGGGGCATCGACTCCGCCTTATCGGCGGTGGTCGCGGCAGATGCGTTAGGGCCGGATCGGGTTCATTGCGTCTTGTTACCGTCTAAGTACACGTCGCGTGCCAGCATCGACGATGCCATGGAGTGCTGTGCACGAATTGGTTGTCGGGCAGACACAGTCGCGATTGAACCCGCCATCGCCGCTTTCGACTCGATGCTGGCGGCATCGTTCGAGGGCCGCGCGCCTGACGAGACAGAGGAAAATATTCAAGCCAGAGCCCGCGGCGTTACGCTGATGGCACTCAGCAACAAGTTTGGCTCGATGGTGGTGACGACTGGGAACAAATCGGAGATGTCAGTGGGCTACGCCACCTTGTATGGCGACATGTGTGGTGGCTACTCTGTGCTGAAAGATATATATAAAACAATGGTTTATGACTTGTCACGCTGGCGCAATAGCAACACAGTCGGGAATGGGCTCGGCCCGGCAGATCCGCCAATTCCGGAGAACATCATCACCAAAGCGCCTTCGGCTGAGTTGCGACCCGATCAGACCGACCAGGACTCGCTCCCGCCCTACGACGCGTTAGACGACATCTTGACGGGTCTTGTGGAAGAGGAGCGCAGCATGACGGAGATTGTAGCGAAGGGGCATGATGCGGCCACCGTGCGCCGCATTGCTCGTCTACTCTTCATAGCCGAATACAAACGCCGTCAGGCCCCACCGGGGGTCAAGATCACACGCCGATCTTTTGGCCGAGACCGTCGATACCCAATAACCAACCGCTTTGTTGAGCAGGTTTAGCCGTACGGGCAGATACTTCGCAACGCGTGCGCTTGTTCGAGGAAACGATGTCTCTTTTGCTTCACAACACTACCGCCCGGCGGAAGGTGAAATTTACACCGATAGACCCAGCTGACGTGCGCATCTATGCGTGCGGACCGACAGTCTACGACCTTGCGCATGTTGGTAATGCCCGAATGATGGTCGTTTTCGATCTCATCGTCAGGGTGCTTCGTGACGCGTTTCCAAAAGTCACGTATGTCCGAAACATCACTGACGTTGACGACAAGATCAACGCGGCGGCGAGCGACCAAGGCCTACCGATAGACGTCATTACCTCGCGAACCACGGAGGCGATGCACGAAGATATGGCAGCAATTGGCGTCCTGCCGCCGGATGTCGAGCCGCGTGCGACGGACCACATCGCGCCTATGATTACGATGGTCGAAACTCTGATCACCCGCGGGCACGCATACGAAAAAGAGAATCATGTTCTTTTTGAAGTTAGCACAATGGCCGATTATGGCGGGTTCTCTGGCCGAGACCGCGACGAGCAAATCGCTGGGTCGCGAATTGACATAGCCCCGTTCAAACGCGATCCCGCCGATTTCGTACTCTGGAAGCCGTCGAACGAGGCACAGCCCGGCTGGCATAGCCCGTGGGGTCGTGGTCGACCCGGCTGGCATATCGAGTGCTCGGCCATGAGCGAGGTCTACCTCGGCAAAACGTTCGATATACACGGCGGCGGTCTAGATTTGGTTTTTCCTCATCATGAAAACGAGGTCGCACAAAGCTATTGTGCCCACGACGGTGCGCCGCTTGCCAATTATTGGCTCCACAACGGCATGGTTGTCATCGAGGGTCAAAAAATGTCGAAGTCGCTCGGCAATTTTGTCGTTGTGCGCGACGCACTCACGCGCTGGCGGGGCGAAGAGAT
>JAPKDI010000062.1 GCA_026421105.1 Alphaproteobacteria bacterium
AATGAGTTAGCGCTTGTCGTCTTTCCCAATAATTTGGGAGTGGCGGAGAGAGAGGCCGCTTTTTTCACTGTAAGGGTCTGAAAAGAATCAATAATTTCTAACACCCCTACTCTCTACCTACCATCGTACCTACCACCTGAGCGGCCTTACTTTTCGCCTTATGCCCGCCGGAAATGACAACATTCTTGCTCTGGGTTTCGGTAGTCATCACACGCCAACCCGCGATCGGATTTGCGTTATCTGATCGCGATGCAGGTAAACCACGGTGGCCGAAATGATACCCAAGACCACCGCGGGGAGCGGCGACGGCCCAAGGATTAGTAGATGGGCAAGAATGGCCCCGACCATCGTACAGGCCAGCAAAGCAGCGCCGAGGACTTGACGACCCGGCACCCACAACAACACGACGGAACCCACTTCGATCAATCCGGTGACGTATCGGAACCATTGGCCGACGCCAATCGTGTCGTAGACCGCGACCATCATCTCCAGTCCAATCAACTTCGATAGCCCGGCGCCAATAAAGGCGACGGAAAGTAGTACTCTCAAACCGATTGAGATTTTTGACATGGTGGGCTCCGCTTCATGACGAAGTTGCAGGAATGGCCATCCTTGCCCGTGGCGTATTTGCGCACAATGCGCAAGATTGGACATCATATGCGCGAATTTAGAGCACAACGACGCTGGCGATGAGGTGGCGCTCGCCGCAGGGAGGGGTTAGCCCCAAAGGGCTCAATCCGCCTCACCGGCGGCGGGCGACTGAGGCCTTAGCCCAGCGCCCGTCGTTGCGGTGAGGCAACGAAGGAACTCCTGAACCTTGGCGGTTCTGTGCAAATCTACGTGGGTCACGATCCAGGTTTCGACCGACCACGCACCGTGCGGCGCGATGGCCGCAACAAGTGACTCGTGCAGCGCCGCTTCGTGCTCGGCAACAAAGCCAAGGCCCATCCGGTTGAGGACGCCCTCCAACACCACGCGCGTATGGCTGGACTGCAACGCAATCGACTCGGCGCGGACGTTGGTACCCATCCAGCGAGTGAACGGTAATTTCGGGACTTCGCCGAGTGTGCCGATGAACCGGTGGTTCCCAAATTCGGTCAACTCTCGGGGCAAGCCATGTTCTCGCGCGTAATCTTCGTGCGCATAGAGTCCAAACCGAATGCTGCGAAACGGCAGAACCACATAGTCGGGCTCTTGCGGCTTGGGGCCGGCGCGAATGGCGACATGTGCTTCGCCATATTCCAGGCGGACCAACTGCTCATCCGCGACGAACTTCGGCGACATGTCGGGGTGGGCAGCTAAGAACGCCGCGATCGCAGGCACGACAAAAGGGGCGACCTGGGGAATCGCCGAGATGATCAATGCGCCCGATAAATGATCTGCCTGCCCGCGTATACGTCCAGCAAGGTCGGCGAACATTTCGTCGGCGCGGCCCGCCGCTTCAAACATGTCGACACCCGCATCCGTGGGCGTGTAGCCGCGAGCATGACGCTGAAACAGCTTGGTGCCGAGCGCGGCCTCTAGCGTGTCGATATGGCGATTGACCGTCGCGCGGTGAACGCCGAGTGTTTCCGCCGCGGCACTCACCGTTCCAAGCGTCGACACCAGATAGGCCGTGTGAAGTTCGGTCCACTTGTCCATGACCGACTCTAAGCATGGGTAAGCTGTCGATTCAACGCGCACCTCGTGCGCGGATAGCCATCTTGTGCGCGTCAGGTAGCAGCTTTACATCCGGGGTAAGAGCCCAACAACGGAGGTAACCCCCCATGACCGAGCCCACCATTGCCCAGAAAGCGCCCTATCCGGTGGAGGTTGAAGCCGGCAAATCATACTTTTGGTGTGCCTGTGGGAAGAGTGCGACCCAGCCATTCTGCGACGGTAGTCACAAAGATACCGGCATAACCCCGAAGCAGTTCACCGCAGAAAAAGACGGCAGCGTCTATTTTTGTGGCTGCAAAAAAAGCGCCAGCGCCCCAATGTGTGACGGATCACACGCCAACCTGTGACAGGTTAGGCAGTCGGCTCATCGCCGCTAAGTTAGCGCTTGTCGTCTTTCCCAATAATTTGGGAGTGGCGGAGAGAGAGGCTTGGTAAGAGTGTGACTCAGGCTTAGCTCAAATGCTTTTTAGAGTCTGCTACAGCCTGATTAGGGTGCTTAGGCGAGGGTATTCTTGTCGGCTAGGTAGAGCACTAAATCTTATTCTTCTTCTTTGCCTGTTCGATCTCGACGTCGCGTCGTTAGCTTGCTTTGGCCAAGGGCGCGACCGGGAAGCGATCGCGATCATGCGCCGCGGTGAAGTCAAGGTCGGGGCCCTTCGGCACGATGCCGAGCGGATTGATCGACGTATGGCTGTGGTAGTAGTGCCACTTGATGTGATGGAAGTTGACGGTCTCCGCGACTCCAGGATGCTGGTAAAGGTCGCGCAGGTAGTTCGACAAATTTGAGTAACCCATGATGCGTTGTCGGTTGCACTTGAAGTGATTGACGTAGACCGCATCGAACCGAATCAACGTCGGGAACAAGCGAATATCGGCCTCAGTCATGTGATTGCCAACGAGGTAGCGCTGTCTGCTGAGTCGGTCTTCTAGCGAATCAAGGGTCGCGAAGAGGGCGTCGAACGCGGCGTCGTAGGCCTCTTGGGTGCCCGCAAACCCGCACTTGTAGACGCCGTTGTTGACGGTGTCGTAGATCACCTCATTGATTTCGTCTATTTCGGCGCGCAATGCCGGTGGGTAGAAATCGATATCAGTCTTGGCATGCGCCACGAATGCATCGTTCAGCATGCGGATGATTTCCGACGACTCGTTGCTGACGATGCGGTTCGTTTTCTTGTCCCACAGTATTGGCACGGTCACCCGACCGCTGTAGCTCGAGTCCGACGCGGTATAAATTTCGCGCAAAAAGGCGTGACCAGAGATTGGGTCGGGGATGGCGCCGTCGCGATCGGAGAAATGCCAACCGTCCTCGGTCATGTGCCAGTCGACGACCGCGACGTCGATCACATGGCTCAGTCTTTTGAGTGCGCGGACAATAAGCGTTCGATGCGCCCAGGGGCAAGCGTAGGAGACGTAGATGAGATAGCGGCCGGGTTCGGGCGCGAAGCCAGAACTACCGTCGGCTGTGATCCAATTACGGATGCCACTTGCGCCGCGTCTGAACTCACCAGCCTTGCTGCGTGGTACTTGCCAATCCGCGGTCCATCTCCCGTCGATCAATTGTCCCATTATCTTAGGCTCTCTGAATTTTCTAGATGGATGAGCTGCCGCAAAGGCATCCTATGCAGGAGGGTTTAGTGGATTGTAATTCTTCCGCACACATTCGCGAGCAATTGATTGTGCTCTTATCGCTTTGTGTAACCTTCTCGGGCCATGCAGGATTTCAGCGAACGATCAGAAGCTTGTTTGCCTTGAGATGCCTCTGCAATTCCATTCGCAAGGTTTGCAATTTGTGGTCTCAATTACGGTCTCAAATTCCCCACTCAAGCCCGACAAGCTTTTCACTCTTTTCCCAAAGGCGCGCCTGTCTATCTCGATCAAGGGCATGGTCAGCAACATTTGCGTCGCTGATGGGGCCGCGAGTTTCACCCAACCGTCCAGGGCCGTAATAAGCGCCCCGTTTGGCCTCTTTTCCAGCGGCAGCGAGTACGGTGGGGGTTGCACCCGACTCCAAACCCTGTGCGGCCAGCTTGTTCATTGTGCTCCAGAATACTTTGAGAAGCCCAGTCGGCCCAGTGCTTTGAAGGTTCGTGTCTGTATAGCCGGGATGGCAAGCGATACAGATTGCTTTGCTGCCCGCAGCTTGAAGACGACGGTCCAGGTCGAACGCAAACATCAGGTTTGCCTGTTTGGATTGCGCATAGGCCCTTGTCGGTGAGTAGTTTCGATCTGACATGAAGTCGTCCAGATCAAGAGCGCTGGCCTTATGTGCAATGCTCGACACTACAACGATACGACCGTTTGCAGCTTCGACCCTGTCCAGCAACAAACCGGCCAATAGGAAGTGACCCAGATGATTGGCACCCATTTGCAGATCAAAGCCGTCCACGGTCTTTTCCTGCGGCGTCATCATGATCCCGGCGTTGTTGACCAAACCATCGATCTTGTCACTTTGAGCCTTGATCTCATCTGCGCCCTTTCGAACTGACGATAGGTCACTCAAGTCCATCTGAACCAATTCGACATCACCAACACAGCTTTCTTTCAGTCTGCCACGAGCTGCTTCACCCTTATCCTTTGAGCGGCACGCCATGATGATATTACCGCCGCGCTCGCCAAGTAGGCGCGCAGCCTCAAAACCAATCCCCGAGTTGGACCCGGTTATGACATAGGACTTTCCTCTCAGATCCGGCAGTTGGACTGGCTTCCAGTTGGAAAATCCAGATTGGTTGATCTTTTTAGCCATAGCGGAGCCCTTGTTTTATTAAGGATTAGACTTGGGCACGATCTGCAACGCGACAAGCGTCATTCAAAAGTAAATTTTTCCTGGCACACATGCGCGAGAATGCCGCGCTCAATCATAGGAAGGCCACGCCCAAGCATAGAGTTGAGTGGTCACGCCAAACTCGAACCCGAAACTGGCCCCGTTGCGATGGAGGCCAATGCATTCTGCGAGCGCTACACCGTCGGCCGTAGCAAGGCGTATGGGCTAATCGCCAATGGTGGCTTCGTCGCGAAGAATGCTGACTGCTACGAAGTTTGAAATTCAGAAAAATTTGCGACGGCTTTAGATATATATGGGCACTACCCCCGGTGGCCCATGCCCGGGGTCTGCAGCTAAATATTTAAATATCTATTCAGCCCGCCCTAACTCTTGTCCTAACTTTATCCCGAACAATGTCCTAACTGGCGGACCGTCATGTTTGACCCGCACCGGGAAAACAGTGTGTTTTACTGTAGTGTCAATGAGTTAGCGCTTGTCGTCTTTCCCAATAATTTGGGAGTGGCGGAGAGAGAGGCCGCTTTTTTCACTGTAAGGGTCTGAAAAGAATCAATAATTTCTAACACCCCTACTCTCTACCTACCATCGTACCTACCACCTGAGCGGCCTTACTTTTCGCCTTATGCCCGCCGGAAATGACAACATTCTTGCTCTGGGTTTCGGTAGTCATCACACGCCAACCCGCGATCGGATTTGCGTTATCTGATCGCGATGCAGGTAAACCACGGTGGCCGAAATGATACCCAAGACCACCGCGGGGAGCGGCGACGGCCCAAGGATTAGTAGATGGGCAAGAATGGCCCCGACCATCGTACAGGCCAGCAAAGCAGCGCCGAGGACTTGACGACCCGGCACCCACAACAACACGACGGAACCCACTTCGATCAATCCGGTGACGTATCGGAACCATTGGCCGACGCCAATCGTGTCGTAGACCGCGACCATCATCTCCAGTCCAATCAACTTCGATAGCCCGGCGCCAATAAAGGCGACGGAAAGTAGTACTCTCAAACCGATTGAGATTTTTGACATGGTGGGCTCCGCTTCATGACGAAGTTGCAGGAATGGCCATCCTTGCCCGTGGCGTATTTGCGCACAATGCGCAAGATTGGACATCATATGCGCGAATTTAGAGCACAACGACGCTGGCGATGAGGTGGCGCTCGCCGCAGGGAGGGGTTAGCCCCAAAGGGCTCAATCCGCCTCACCGGCGGCGGGCGACTGAGGCCTTAGCCCAGCGCCCGTCGTTGCGGTGAGGCAACGAAGGAACTCCTGAACCTTGGCGGTTCTGTGCAAATCTACGTGGGTCACGATCCAGGTTTCGACCGACCACGCACCGTGCGGCGCGATGGCCGCAACAAGTGACTCGTGCAGCGCCGCTTCGTGCTCGGCAACAAAGCCAAGGCCCATCCGGTTGAGGACGCCCTCCAACACCACGCGCGTATGGCTGGACTGCAACGCAATCGACTCGGCGCGGACGTTGGTACCCATCCAGCGAGTGAACGGTAATTTCGGGACTTCGCCGAGTGTGCCGATGAACCGGTGGTTCCCAAATTCGGTCAACTCTCGGGGCAAGCCATGTTCTCGCGCGTAATCTTCGTGCGCATAGAGTCCAAACCGAATGCTGCGAAACGGCAGAACCACATAGTCGGGCTCTTGCGGCTTGGGGCCGGCGCGAATGGCGACATGTGCTTCGCCATATTCCAGGCGGACCAACTGCTCATCCGCGACGAACTTCGGCGACATGTCGGGGTGGGCAGCTAAGAACGCCGCGATCGCAGGCACGACAAAAGGGGCGACCTGGGGAATCGCCGAGATGATCAATGCGCCCGATAAATGATCTGCCTGCCCGCGTATACGTCCAGCAAGGTCGGCGAACATTTCGTCGGCGCGGCCCGCCGCTTCAAACATGTCGACACCCGCATCCGTGGGCGTGTAGCCGCGAGCATGACGCTGAAACAGCTTGGTGCCGAGCGCGGCCTCTAGCGTGTCGATATGGCGATTGACCGTCGCGCGGTGAACGCCGAGTGTTTCCGCCGCGGCACTCACCGTTCCAAGCGTCGACACCAGATAGGCCGTGTGAAGTTCGGTCCACTTGTCCATGACCGACTCTAAGCATGGGTAAGCTGTCGATTCAACGCGCACCTCGTGCGCGGATAGCCATCTTGTGCGCGTCAGGTAGCAGCTTTACATCCGGGGTAAGAGCCCAACAACGGAGGTAACCCCCCATGACCGAGCCCACCATTGCCCAGAAAGCGCCCTATCCGGTGGAGGTTGAAGCCGGCAAATCATACTTTTGGTGTGCCTGTGGGAAGAGTGCGACCCAGCCATTCTGCGACGGTAGTCACAAAGATACCGGCATAACCCCGAAGCAGTTCACCGCAGAAAAAGACGGCAGCGTCTATTTTTGTGGCTGCAAAAAAAGCGCCAGCGCCCCAATGTGTGACGGATCACACGCCAACCTGTGACAGGTTAGGCAGTCGGCTCATCGCCGCTAAGTTAGCGCTTGTCGTCTTTCCCAATAATTTGGGAGTGGCGGAGAGAGAGGGATT
>JAPKDI010000063.1 GCA_026421105.1 Alphaproteobacteria bacterium
GGCCGGTTCGTTCTTGGCGCCGCGCTCGCCCATGACATAGGCCCGAACCGGGCCATGAGCGATCTGGCAACCAACGTCTATCGCATGGGGATGGCGTTCCACGGCGTCGAGATATTCCGGGAAAGTTTCCCAGTCCCATTGAACGCCGGCGGCGAGGGCCGCGCCGGGAATGTCTTCAACTCCCTCCATCAGGCCAATCAACCACTCGCGTTGCTCTGGCGCAGCGGGCGCGAAGCCAACGCCGCAGTTACCCATGACGGCAGTGGTTACTCCTTGCCAGAATGATGGGGTGAGTAAGGGGTCCCAGGTAACCTGTCCGTCGTAGTGGGTGTGGATATCGACCCAACCGGGTGTAACCAAAAGCCCGTCGGCGTCGATCGTCTGTCGGGCGTCGGCGGACACTTTGCCAACTTCAACAATGATGCCGTCTGCGACCGCAACATCGCCGGTGCGTTTCGCGTTTCCGGATCCATCGACGATGGTACCGCCCTTGATGACTAGGTCGTGCATATTGATTCCTAGACTGGCTGTTTCCTCTAGCGCTGGTTACGCGCAGAAAGCAAGATACACTGCCTGCGGCCCACCGGGCCAGCCACCAACCTGGTGAGACCTGCCAGAAGAGGCCCAATATGAGTATTGCCGACACTCTTCGTGCCCAAATGCGCCTGCCGCTGTTTGCCGCCCCGATGTTTCTAGTTTCCGGGCCTGATCTAGTGATAGCCGCGGCCCGCGCGGGAATAGTAGGCGCTTTTCCAACACCGAATTGTCGGACCGTGGCCGATCTCGACGCCTGGATGTCCCGTATCGTCGATGAAACATCCGAATTTGGGCAGGGCGGCGACCACTCAACGAAATTGTGGGCTGCGAACCTTATTGTGCATCGGACCAATCCACGACTGGCCGAAGATCTTACTTTGGTGCGAGAGCATAAGCCCCCGATTGTTATCACGGCGTTGGGCAGCCCGCGCGTGGTCATCGACGATGTCCATAGCTATGGCGGTCTCGTGTTTGCCGACGTCAACGGGTTGGATCATGCGCGTAAAGCTGCGGCTGCAGGCGTTGATGGCCTCGTTCTGGTGTGCGGAGGAGCGGGCGGACACACCGGTCAAATTGCGCCTTTCGCATTTGTGCCAGCGGTGCGGCAGTTTTTCGACGGCATGATCATCGTGTCCGGTGCCATGACAGATGGCCGTTCGGTTGCTGCGGCCCGCGCACTCGGTGCCGATTTTGGCTATGCCGGGACACGGTTTATTGCGTGCGCAGAGAGTTTGGCGCCCGACGCCTATCGGGACATGGTGGTTGATGCTGGCATTGATGACTTGGTGTTGACGAGCGCGTTGACCGGGGCGCTCGCGAGCCTGTTGCGGCCCAGTGTGCGTGACGCGGGTTTTGACCCCGATGCGTTGGAAGAGGGTCGCAAATCGGGGTACGACTACCGCGGTACCGAAAACAAAGCTTGGAAGCACGTTTGGTCTGCTGGACAGGGCGTGGGGTCAATCGACTCGATTCGCACCGTGGCGGAGATCGTTGAGGACTTCGCGCAAGGGTATGACGCGGCGTTGCGTGATCTGAACGCGGGCAATGAAATTCTTGATGAACAAATAGCAGGGTGAGTGAGTCCCGTCCGCTTGCGATTGTTGCGCTTGGTGGCGCTGCGCTTTCGCCACCAGACCAACCGCATGAAGCGGCTGCAATGGAGGCAGTCATCGCGGTAGCGGCGGATTGTCTCGCGACAGTTGCGAAGACCCACGACATGATCGTTACCCACGGTAATGGCCCGCAAGTCGGCGCGCTTACCGAAAAGGCGCCAGAATCTTCACTCGACGTATTGCGCGCCCAAAGCGAAGGGTTGTTGGGGTATGCCATTGAACAGGCGCTGACCAACCGGCTGCCGGGTAGAACAACGTTGAGCATGGTAACGCGCGTCGTCGTAGCAGCCGATGACCCCGCATTTGCCGTGCCGAGCAAACCAGTCGGATCGGTGTTGCGGGGGAGTGATCCCGCGGCGCTAACCGCCGAGTACGGCTGGCCCGTGGTTGCCGATCGGGGAGGCTATAGACATGTCGTCCCATCGCCTCATCCACAGGAGGTGATTGAGGCGGAAGAGATTGGTTTTCTTGCCCGATCAGGGGCGATAGTGGTGTGCCTGGGCGGCGGCGGGGTACCGGTAGCGCGAGATGAAAAGAGCCAATTGCTCGGTGTTGACGGGGTGATTGATACGGATCTGAGCTCTGCTGTCTTGGCCCTGCAGTTGCGCGCCGATGTATTATTGTTGCTGACCGATGTTGACGGTGTTTACGCGGACTGGCCGGCTTGTGAAGCTTTGTTACGCGCGCCCTCCATCCATGACCTTAAGGCGTTGCACCTCGCCGTCGGATCAATAGCGCCGAAAGCGGCGGCCGCTGTCGGTTTTGTTGAGGCCGGTGGGGAGATGGCAGGGATTGGGCGTCTGAACGATGCTGCGCGGATTCTCGCTGGTGAGGCTGGAACAGTCGTCCGGCACTAGGAAGTGACCGGCACGGTTTCCTGAAATGCAGGTTGCTCCTGAAAGCGTTGGTACCATGCCTGAAGTTTGGGGCGGTTTTGATGCCAGGTCTCGTCTCCGAGAAATGCGTCGACAAACCCAAAGAGCGAGGCAGCCATCAGATGCGCCGTGCGGATTGGATCACCGAGATCAGCGCCCAGCGCTGATTCAAGCGCGTCGTAGTTTCGCTTTGCGCGGCCGCGTTCCAATTCAAGGAACGTTGGGGACTGCTTGTCGGTTTCTTTCATGTTCTGCTCACGGAAGAGCCAGGCAACGTTATCCGCAGTTGCTGTAGAGAAAGCGTCGAACGCGTAAGCGGCCCAACGCTGATCGCCGGTGCCATTGAGGGCACGCGTCCCGGCGCGTTCTTCTAGGTACGTCGTAATCAGCAGGGACTCCGATAGTGCGGTGCCGTTGTCCAGCACCAGTGTTGGTACCTTACCGGTCGGGTTGTAGGGCAAGACCGGGGCGTGGGGGTCGCGCACGGTCGTTTCGATTTCCTGGATATCGCTAATTTGGTCGGTCAGGCGAGCCAACATGCGGATCTTGCGTGCAAAGGGAGAGCGTTGAGTAAAGAAGAGCTTCATTGGAGACGTTCCGTTCGGTTGGCTCAGTAGTTGAGGCTTGTTAATTGTTGGCCGTCTTTTTTCAGACGCGACAGTAGCGGCGCAGGTGTCCATTCCGGTCCATGTGCTGCGACGAGTTCTTCCAGGCGCGCAACTAAGGAGTCGAGACCTACCGTGTCGGCGTAAAACATCGGGCCGCCCCGGTAGGCAGGGAAGCCATAGCCGTTGAGCCAGACGATGTCGATGTCGCTGGGCCGCTGCGCGATTGCTTCATCGAGCAAGACTGCGCCTTCGTTGATCATGGCGTAGATGCAGCGTTCAACGATCTCGGTGTCGTCGATCTCGCGGCGGACGATCCCTAGTTCTTTTGCCTCGGCGGCAGCGAGTTCTGCAACCAAAGGGTTTTCACCGGTGATAGTTCTACCATTTTTGTAAACGTAGAAGCCGACGCCCGCCTTCTGACCGAATTGATCACGTTCGCACAGATGGTCTGGAATAGCGCTGTAGCGGTAATCCTGGGCCCGTCCGATGCCGAAGGCTTTGCGCATCCGCCAACCGACATCGATACCGGCTAAATCTCGCACGGCGAAGGGGCCCATGGGGAGACCAAAGTCATAGATCGCTTTGTCGACCTGTGTGATCGTCGCACCTTCTTGGAGCAGGCGATTGGCCTCACGTTGGTAGACCTGAAGCATGCGATTGCCAATGAATCCATGGCACACCCCCGATACGACAGGTATCTTACCTAACGTCTTGGCGAGAGGCATGACAGTCGCGAGCGCGGCATCTGATGTCGCTGCTGCGCGCACAACTTCAAGAAGTTTCATGACATTGGCGGGACTAAAAAAGTGCATGCCAAGAACCCGACTGGGGTGCGCAGAGGTGGCGGCTAGTTCGTTGACATCGAGGTAGGAGGTATTCGTAGCAATGAGTGCGTCTGGCGAAATCACCGCGTCGAGTTTGGCGATAACCCCTTTTTTGACGTCCATCTCTTCGAATACAGCTTCGATGACGAGATCGGCCGTTGCGAGGTTGGCATAATTGGTGGTCCCGCTGATACGGGCGACGCGCTCGTTGGCGGTTACGCGGTCTAACCGTCCTCGCGAGACCATGCTGTCGTAGGATTTTGTGATTTCTGCGAGGGCCGTTTCACGGGCTTTGGCAGAGACCTCGACCAGCGTGACGGGCGTACTTGCGTCTGCAAATACCATGGCGATGCCCCGGCCCATGGTCCCACCGCCTATGACGCCAGCGCGCTCAATAGCGTGGGGCGGGGGCGCTTTTGGCAGGTCCTTGATTTTGGCGGCCTGCCTTTGCGCGAAAAAAACGTACTGCAGCGCCCGAGCTTCGACGGTGGCATTGCATCCTTCGAAAAGCTTCCGTTCAAGGATAAGTCCGTCTGCTAGTGAAGTCGTTAGACTTTTCTCCACAGCATCAATTGCGCGGAATGGCGCGTTGAATCCTCGATACCGGCGAGCGTAACGCTTACGCGTTTCGGCAATGTCGTTGTTGTTGCCCGAAACGGTCTGATCGCTTGTCGGTCGAGGGCCCTGGCCGGCGGCGACGAGGTTGGCTGCGAAGGCGATGGCGGCCTCGGGCAGGGGACCTTCGAGCACGGCGTCGATCGCGCCGAGGTTGAGTGCGGAGTGTGCATCAAGACGCTTGCCACCAATAATCACGTCAAGTGCTGCGGCCACGCCAATTTGACGGGGGAGGCGTTGGGTGCCGCCGGCACCCGGTATGATCCCTAGGCTAACCTCCGGCAGGCCGACTTCGGCGTTCGGGACAGCAACGCGATAGTGACAGCCCATTGCAATTTCAAAGCCCCCGCCAAGCGCGGTGCCGTGCAATACAGCGACGGTTGGCTTTCCGCAGGTCTCAAGGCGATGAATGACCTCACCAAGGAAGGGGCGCTGGGACGGTTTGCCAAACTCGGAAATATCTGCGCCAGCATGGAAAGTTCGTCCCGCGCAGGTGACGACGATCGCTTGGGCGGCAGCGTCGGCCTCAGCTTCCTCGAGAGCGGCTAATATACCAGCGCGTACGGCGTGGCCGAGGGCGTTGACGGGCGGGTTATTCGTCGTGATGACGCCGACGTTGCCGTCGCGGGAGTAAGTGACGACCGGGTCGTTCATGGATGTTCTCCCTTGTCGTGCTTTAGTCGTCGAGGCGGGGTTCCCATCCTTCGATGGAGCGGTATTGCGGTGGTTGCGGCAAAGCGAAGCCCATCGCGGCCGCAGCGTGCCTTGCATAGTAGGGGTCATAAAGGTGGGCGCGAGCGAGGACACACAAATCGGCGCGGCCGCCTGCCAAAATGGCGTTGATGTCACCATAGGATTGGATGTTGCCAACTGTCATTGTCGGCATTCCGACATCAAGTCGGATCCGGTCGGCGAACGGAGTTTGATACAGTCGGCCATATTCGGGTTCTTGCTCGGCAACGACTTGGCCACTTGAGACGTCGACGATATCACAGCCCAGCCGTTTGAGTGCTGCAGCGAGGTGCACGGCGTCATCGGGCGTGGCCCCACCGGGTGCCCAATCCGTGCCGGAGACGCGAACTGACATTGGTTTGTGCGCTGGCCATACGGTGCGCATCGCCTCAAACACTTCTAAGGGATAACGCATTCGGTTCTCTAACGAACCGCCATAAGCGTCTGTGCGTCGGTTGGCGAGCGGCGTCAAGAAACTGGAGAGCAGGTAACCGTGCGCCATGTGTAATTCTATCATGTCGAAACCGGCCTTCTCGGTCATCTGGGTCGCGCGCACAAAATCGGCCTTAACGGCAACCATGTCTTCCGTGGTCATTTCATGTGGTGTCTGAGTTGCACCCGAATAAGGAATTGGCGATGGCGAGAGGAGGTCCCAGTTGCCAGACTCGAGCGGCTTAGTGTCCCCCTCCCATATTAGCTTGGTTGACCCCTTTCGGCCCGCGTGGCCGAGTTGCAATGCGACGGCCGATCCGCTGTTGGCGTGAATAAAATCCGTGACTTTACGCCAAGCGCCAATGTGACCTTCTTTGTACATCCCCGCACAACCCGGTGAGATACGGCCAGTGGCGCTGACGTCCGTCATTTCGGCGATCACCAACCCGGCCCCACCAATTGCACGGCTGCCCAAATGGACAAGGTGCCAGTCATTAATTGTTCCGTCTTCAGCTGAGTACATGCACATTGGTGACACCGCGATTCGGTTCTCGATTACCAAGTCGCGCAGCTTGAACGGGGTGAAAGCTGGGGGGATGTGTTTGGTGGTATCGAGATTGACGCCACTTTGTTGAGCCGCGTGGTCGGCGTACCAGTCATCGACACTTCGCACAAAATTGGCATCGCGCTTTCGCAAGTTATCGTGGTTAATGCGAAGAGACCGGCTGAGAAGACTAAAGCCGAATTGCAATGGCTCAAGCTGGTCGTAGTATCGCTCTGTTTCCTCAAACCACTTCATGCTTACCCGGGCGGCGCGCTGGAGGCTGACAACGTCACCGCGGCGGTCGGCTTCAAACCGGTAAAGACCCTGGGGAATTGTATCACTTTGAATGATGGCGTTTGAGAGCGAGATCGCATCCTCCATTGCCAATTTGGTGCCCGAGCCAATGGAGAAATGTGCGGTGTGAAGCGCATCGCCTAAGAGAACAATGTTGCCGCGGGACCAATGTGTGTTGCTGACTTCAGGAAAGGTGCGCCAGTCGGAGCGGTTGCCAATTAAGGAAGTGCCGTCGAGCTCTTTCTCAAATAGTTCCTCGCAGAATGTGATGCTTTGCTCTTCGGTGACATTGTCGAGACCCGCGCGTTTCCAAGTTTCTTCGGTGGTCTCGACGAT
>JAPKDI010000064.1 GCA_026421105.1 Alphaproteobacteria bacterium
CCTTACTTCGGTGTTAGCCTGTTCATATGGGCGGCGATTCTATCGATTACCTTGACGTTTTTGGCCGTTGGCTATTACGGCGGCAGCATACTCAGCAAGCAGCTTGACCGGGCTCAGTTAGAATTTGCCTATCTCGCCGCGCCGGCGACGTCGGCGCTGACCATCGTTCTCGGTGCGATCGCCTATCCAATCTTGTTTCCGCTCTTGACCGGCACAAACCTCGTTCTGTCGAGTTTCGTCGGCAGTGCGGTCCTTCTTGCCTTTCCGCTCGTCGCGTTGTCCGCGATGAACCCACTCCTAGTTGCGCTACAACGCAAACATGATGACAAAGGTGATGGCGGCGCGGGCCGGGTCTTTTTTATCAGCACAATTGGGTCAGTCGCCGGCGTTCTAATGACCGCGTTCGTCTTCATTCCTCTGATGCGGAACTACACGGGAATACTACTGCTGTCGCTCGCGCTATGCGCCTTGGTGTTGGTCTACGTTGCCGCCTCGCGTGCATTGACGAAGCGCCTACGCTTGACCCTAGCAGTCGGTACCAGTCTTACCGCTATGCTTGCTGGTGCGCTTGCCCTCGGGCAGCACCGATACCTTGATGCGGTTGCGGGCGATCCAGGGTTCGCGTTCGAGATCAGAGCCGAATACACGTCCGTTTTTGGCAATATCAAAGTCGTGGAGTTAACGCCAAGTTCTGTGGGGGCACAGGCGACAATTGCCTTCTTGCAAGATGGATTGGTCCAGAATCGCGTGCTTGGCGACGGAAAGTCATTGTCGCTCTACACCTATTTTTTGGAATCGATTCCCTTCGCATTCCGAACTGAACCGGCTAACGCACTTGTGCTGGGATTGGGTGCAGGAATTGTGCCTCGAAATCTTCAAGTTGATGGCCTTGAGGTCACAGTTGTCGAGATTAACCGTGATGCGCTTCACGCTGCGCAGCAGTTTTTTGGTTTTGATCCTAGTGTTGTTGATGTCCAGATCGAGGACGCTCGGACATTCGTAAGGCGTTGTGGAACGATCTACGATATTGCGATTGTAGATCTATTTCACGGCGACAACACGCCTGACTATCTGATGACACAGGAGTTTTTTGCCGATCTTGCCAAGTGCATGGACGATGACTCGGTTCTTGTGATCAATGCATTCTTCGATTCCGAGAATGAGGCGCCCAACCAACGTGTGCGCGCCACCATACAATCGGTCTTTCCGTCGCTGTTTGAATTTCGCTCGCCTGACGGCGCGGCTTACATGGCCGCGACGAAGGTCGATCGAGGGGCCCCTGACCCTCTGAAACCGGTCCAGCTACCAGCCTTTATGAGACAGGACTTTGCATCGGCGGCCGCAAACACGCGGCGTATCAGCGAGATGATGATCCAGGGCGCTGCCCCAATCACCGATGCCCACAACGTCTTCAAAGTGATTTTCTCAAACGCTGATCGGCGCCTTCGTCGTAACCTCGCGGACGGACTACCGATCCAGTTCCTCGTTAATTAGAACGTGAGCTCACCGGCGCCACCGACCGGCGGGCCACCGTTCCCGCGGCGCGTATCGCCAGATATAGGTGGGTGAGGGTGGGCAGCATTGCTGACAGCCCCATGAGAACGCCAAAGTAGATGTTCCTGATTTCCTCAAGTCCCGTCGGGTCTTGTAGCGCTCTAGCAAGACGGTCTTGATAGGCTGTATTTCTTGCCAGCAGCGACTCCGGCGCTGTCCCCAGCACGCCGACGATCCAACCGGACACCGAAAAGACGAAAAGCACCCAAAAAGTAGCGAGGGCGGCAATGCCTAGGTCAACGCTTAGATGGCCGACATATGAGGCACTGGACGACGCGCTGAGTGCGCGACGTACCATGTAGATGGTTACGAATAACGACAGGGAGTCGAAGAAGGCACCGAGGATGCCGACCGGAAACTGAACCCAAAAATAATGTGCGCGCTCCGGCCCGAACGCAACTTCGGGAAACGCGGTGACCATCGCAATCCAATAGCAAGAGATGTTCAAGGCAACAAAGAACCCGAATACCTTTTCATAAAAGAATCCGGTGTTCGCCTTTTTGCGTTCTAGCGTCGCAAGCAGCGCCTCTAACCTTGATCGCCACAAAACTACGATCAGTGAAGTATCTCGCTTTCTCAAATTATTGGCCCCGGGTTCGTAGGGCTCCGACAGTAGCGCGGCTTGCGAGCGCTAGGATTCAGTCTTATCGCTGCGCCCATGTTCGCTTTACAACAGGGTCCCGGTCACATCTTCGCCAACGAAGGCAGTGTTGGTGGTTACAGAGCTTCTGCAGTACGCTCCGATTAGCGATGACTGTGTGTTCGTCAAGGGGCATTCGAACACCAAGCCGATAGCGCCAAACGATACGGCCGAAATCCGTGCCAAGAACCGTTGCGCCGAAATTCATATTATCGGAGATAACGGTCACGAACCGACGTTATCGGTGCCGTTGCAGAAAAGGCGCTATCGACGTAGCTGAGAGCGTCGCGCCAGAAAAAAGATCCCAACCAGAATCATCGCCGTTCCAAGCACGCCGTAGGCTGTTCTTAGGTTCCATGTGTCTGCAATCGGCTGACTCACCAGTGGCGACAAGAAGTGGCCCACGAAGATGCTAGTGGCGAGGCCCCCGAGAATGCGTCCCCGCAGTCGGTCTGGCGCAACTTCCAACACCCAAAGTGACAAATTGGGGAACAGCAGCCCAAGGGACGAGCCGGTCAGTGCAAGGACGAAGAGAATCGGCGTTAGCGTATCGAGTGCAGTCATCAACCAATAGCTGACACCAAATCCCACGAAAGAGATCACGAAAATAGTATCGCGGCAGAAGACTCTTCGAAACCAAGCAAATGCAAACATGGATACTGACGCGGAGGCGACGGAAATCAACGCCATCGCAAGGCCCGCAACCAACGGACTTAGAACCCCAAGATCACGAAGGAAAAACGGCAACTGGGTCGGCCCCATGTAGAAAGCAACGCTGTGCACGATGCCGATGCCGTAGAGCATGCCTATCATTAGATAGGGAGGGTTGGAGCTATCCTCGGCGTTGCGACCATTCTCGATTGAGTCGCGATCGGGCTCAAAGAGAAAGAGTACAGCGAGCGGCAAGATCGCAAACGCGAGTAGGTAGACCAGAAAGGGCGCGCGCCAATCGAGGGTGGCGAGAAGCCCACCTAGGATCAAAAATACGACACCGCCGTATTGGATGAAGCCCTGCCGAAACCCCATAAAGCGCTCGCGCACCCGGCCGGTGAAGTAATCACCCATCAAGGTCGATGACACGGTCATCACTGCGGCAACTGCAAGTCCGAGCAAGGCGCGACTTGCCAGTATACCTGGCAGAGTATCCAGCACGACGCCAGCCGATCCAGCGAATCCATAGAGCGTGATACCGGCGATGAGTAGACGCTTCCGACCGAACCGGTCGACAATGAAACCTGCCAGTGGCGCAAATATCGCGATGACAAGCGACGGCAAGGTGATGAGAAGTCGCGACAGGTAGGCAACATTAGGAGACGACTGAAAATGGTCAGCCAAGGCGGGTAAGGCAGGCGAGATCGTGGCGCCGGCCATGATGGTCATGGTGCCAGTTAACAGCAGGGTGAAACGGACGGCACCACTTTGATCTTGGTCGAAAGCGGATGAGTTGGTCGACGCGCTCACGTACGGGCCTCGGGCCGTCGCACAATCCTGCGAAGGCCGAACATCATCGACACAGTCAGTAGCAATAAAGCTCCAGTGAAAAAGGCTACCGAAAGGCTGGATGTCTTGGCGATGCTCTGGCTGAGGAGGGGCGAGATAAAAAATCCCATCATAACCGCTGATGCTTGGCCGCCCATGATCCGTCCGCGCACGTGATATGGGGCAAGTTCCAGCAGGCGAATCGAGAAATTCGCCGTCGTCGATCCTTGTCCTGCACCAAAAAGCAGGAGACCTAAAAATAGCAAAGGCAAAGCGTTCGCTAGGCCCATCGCGAAAAACCCAACAGCGCTTAAACCAAAGCCAAAAATAAGCATGGTCTCAATGCCGACGTGCCGCCGAATACGTCCGTAAAATAGTGCCGTGATCGCGGTCGCAAGAGTCGATGCGGCCACCCCTACACCGGACAGCGCCGGATCCGCGAACCCCAGCTCGCCAAGGTAGAACGGTACTTGGGTTGGGATCATGTAAAACGTGACGCCAAAAATGAATGCCGCAAAATACACCCACCCGATTTCTAGCCAGGGGATAGGGATAACTCTGCCGCCACCTGCGTTGCCTCCTGGGCTCACATCCCGTGGCGGTTCGGCGATGAACTTGAGGACCATGGGCAAGATGGCGAGTGCTACGAGGTAGATAAAGAAGGGCGCGCGCCAATCAAGTGTTGCGACGAAGCCGCCGAGAACCAGATAGATCACTCCGCCGAAATTATTTGAGGCGTTTCGGTAACCCATGAAACGATTGCGAGGCGCGCCGCTAAAGTAGTCGCCGACGAGCGTTCCAACGGTCGTCATGATTGCGGCCGTTGAGATACCGAGGAATGCTCGGGAGATCAGAATCGCTGTGATCGAGTCGAACATTCCCCCGCCGACGCCCGCTGCTGCGTAGAGAAGAATGCCGCCGATGAGAAGCTTGCGGCGGCCGAACGTGTCAATGACATAGCCTGCGAACGGCGCCAGTATCGCCATGAATAAAGATGGCACGGTGATAATGAACCGAGACAAGTAGTCGATTCGCGGGATGTGAGAGAAGTGTTGCTCGAGCGCCGGGAGCGATGGCGAGACAATCGCGCCCGCCATCACGGCAAGCGACGCGGTCATCAGCAACGTGATGCGAACAGCAAGGACCGGTGATTGGTCTCCGGCGTCAGACATCAGGAGCCGTCGCAAAAAAAGAAAGGCGCAGTTATCTCTATCAGCACCGGGTTTTTACTGCCCTCGACCTGGCTGTCCACTCGGCGAGCAGCTTAAAGCGCTCCGAATGTAGCTTCTACCAGAGCTGTACCGCGTGGCCCCAACTCAAGACCGTCATGCATCAAATTCGGGGTGTAGCCGAAGGCCAATCCGCTGTCGACGTCGGCAAACCCGAACGCACCACCGGCGCCCCAATGTCCAAACGCGTGCGGGTTGGGTCCCATTGGAAATGTTGGATTGTTGAGCTCGTAGCCCAGGGCGAATCGGATTGGCTTGCCCAAAACCGGGTCGTCAACTTCACTCTCACACTGAAAACCGACGGCACGATCACGGGTAGCCGGAGTCATGATCTGTACGCCGCCGAAGGTCCCGCCACCTCTTAGCGTCTCGAAGAGGCCTGCGACGGCGCGGGCATTGCCGTGACCTTGGCCGGAACCGACCTCATTGGAGCGCCATCCGTCCGAGTTGAAGTCCTCATCGGGAGCAAACCCTTGCATGGTGCGTGCAAAAAGAGTTTTGGGATTGTTTTTGACTTCCTCAAATAGGGCGCGCGGGCTCCCTTTCTGGAGGACCGTCGCGCACCGCGCCTTTTCTTCGTTAGTCAGCGCGAAGTGGTAATCCAGGCCGAGCGGTCCGCAGAGCTCCTCACGATTGAATTGGCCGATGCGCTTGCCAGTCATCCGGTACACCAGGCCGCCCATCAGGTAACCGTATGTCATGTTCAGGTATACCGGATTGATGCCAGGTTCCCAGTTTGGGCTCGTCTTCTCAATGGCGTCGATCATCAGGTCCCAGTCGTACAGATCGCCCGCCGCTAGCGGCGCGTCGACATAGGAAATCGCGCAGCGATGATCGAGTAGGTGCCGAACCAGGATGCCTTCCTTGCCGTTTTGTCCAAAGGCCGGCCAAAACTTGGCGACTGGCTCTTCCAAGTCGATGACTCCACGATCAACAAGTATGTGCCCCATCGTCGATACCAAAGCTTTGGACACCGAAAAGGTAGAGACGATGGTGTCACGGTCCCAGGAACGTTCAGTTGTCGGATCGGCCATACCGCCCCACAGGTCGGCAACTTTCCGACCCTCGACGTAGACACAGACCGAACAGCCGACCTCGCTACCGTTATGTAGGAGTTCAGCAAGAACGTCCCGGACACCGTTGAATTTGGAGTCGCATTCGCCCGACACTGTTGCTTTCGTTCCCATTGCCTACTCCTCTGCATCATTCTGAGACGCATTAGATCATACGGTGGCCAAGCGAGGAATGTGAGACGTAGGGCGAGCTGAGCTGGTTCAGGAACCTGACGTCCGCAATGGTGGTTTGGTTTGCCTCGTGCCTGCCGAGAATGGCAGTGACAACCATCCGTGAGGTCCTACTGGAAAGGCCGCTTTGAAAGTCGATCAATCCGAAGGCACTTGCCTCCATGAAATTCGTTTGGCGTTGGAGCGTGCTTCAATCCGCCCAGACAGCTCATAAACAAGGACACAATGTCCGCAGTCTCGGGTGACACCGACGGTGCGCGCGAACAAAGTGTTTTCGATAATTTGGCGGCCTGGGTCGCCCATGATCCCGCGAACCTGGACCTCGATGAGGCGGTTATATGAGGCTTCGTCGAAGATCGAGCTGCCACCAGAATTGGCCGGTCAGTCTAAGCCAATTCAGCCGCGAAAATATCGATCCAGGGTTGGTGCTCAGGCGTACCCGGTGCAGGCAGTCCGCTGTTTCGTTCGATGAAACCGGGGAACGAGATCTCGAGGTCGCCGATACCCTCGGGGGTCTGACCAACCGTCCAAAACAACCAACGGCTGGTTCGTATTGATGTGCTGTTAATTTGCAGCCCGTTTGCTCAAGGCGACCCTGCGTTTAACCCTAGGTCCGATCATCGGTGATCGTACCGGTAAATGTGGCGATTACCGTTTCGCTTTCGCCGCTTTGTGAGGTGCTCATAGTTT
>JAPKDI010000065.1 GCA_026421105.1 Alphaproteobacteria bacterium
CCCCATTCCTCCATTCGGCCGGGCAAGAAATTCTCGACGAGCACGTCAGCTTTGAGAGCCAGCTGTTTTGCAATTGCGCGACCTTCGTCGGTGCGCAAGTCCAAGGTCACCGACTTCTTGTTGCGCGACATAGCCCGCCACCAAAACGAGGTGCCGTCCTCGCCTAAGGCGCGCCAAACGCGAAGCGGGTCTCCCCCTTTTGGGGGCTCGACCTTGATGACCTCCGCACCAAAATAACCCAAGACCGATGTCGTAAACGGGCCCGCAATGAGTTGGCCCATTTCAAGGATTCGAACTCCATCAAGAGGGCGTCGGCCCTTCTTCGGTGCATCAGTCATCATGATCTCCGGTGTCGGCGGAGGCATTAATGGATCGGACGAGCGGAGTCCACAGACCGGTTCCCCAATTTTTGACTAGAATACCGCCATGTCAGATCGCCCGCCCTTTCACCTTGCCTTCCCGGTCACTGACCTTTCGTTGGCGCGAGAATTTTATGGCGCGTTGCTGGGCTGCGCCGAGGGCCGCTCCTCAGACAAATGGATCGATTTCGACCTTTACGGCCACCAGATCGTTGCGCACCTCGCACCATCCGAAGGCGCCGCGGCAACCAGCACCGTGGACGGCAAGGCAGTCCCGGTGCGCCACTTTGGCATCGTGTTGCCATGGCTTGAATGGCAGACCCTGGCTGAGCGGCTTCGCGAGGCCAAGACCATCTTCATCATTGAGCCGAGACTCAGGTTCCCCGGAGAGATCGGCGAACAAGCAACCATGTTCTTTCTTGATCCTTCGGGGAACGCACTGGAGTTCAAGGCCTTCCGCGATCCCAGCCAGCTCTTTGCCAAGGCAACCGAAGTTCGCTAGCCCCCAATCAGCCGCACCACCACGACAAACCCCATCCCGACCGCGATGGTAACGAAGAGATTACGGGTCAGCGCAGCGGCAGCAAGCGTCGGTAGCGCCGCCCAGATTGTGACATCATCAATAGAGAAGCTAAGCGCGCCGTTCTTGACCATGACCAGTTGCACGACCATCCCGGACAGAACGGCCACCGGTAGATGCTTGAGTCCATCCTCGACGACTCGGGGAAGTTTCCGGCTCCCGAGAATCGCAAGCGGCGCGGCCTTTATCAAGAGAGTGACCGCACTCATGCCGAGGATGGTGAGAAGGATTGTTATTTCGCCCATCGGTCCGCCCCCCAACCAATAAGAAGACCGACTAGCGTCGCTATCAGAATGGCCCAAAACGAGGCGCCGACCGCTTGAAAACCGATCATGGCCACTGCGGCACCCAAAGCAACCAGGATCTGGCTACGACTGCGTATGAGCGGCACCAACAAGCCGATAAACATTGCAGGCATCGCAAAATCAATCGCGAACGCGTCGAGGTTATTAGCGGTCTGTCCGACGACAACACCAGCGATCGTTGCGCCAACCCACACCAAATGCCCGACAATATTGGTCGTGAAGACCTCAGTCTTGCTCGCGTCAGTCTTTGGCAGTCGTGCAATGTGCAGCGCAAACGTCGCGTCGGTCAGCTGGGTGGCATAGAGCGTACGCTCCCACCATTTAAGCTGTCGAAGATGCGGCACGAGCGCCGATGCCATCACGAAGAACCGCGCGTTAATGACAGCGGCCATAACAATGATGGACAAGGGCGGCAGACTCAGCGCGATCATTTGCACGCCCACGAGCTGCGCGGTGCCAGCGTAAACCAAAGCCGACATGAGGACCGCCAACCACGGCGTGATGCCGTTGTCGACGGCGAGCACGCCGTACGCCATGCCGATCGCCACGTAAACCATCAGGACCGGAGAGATGACCCCGATGCCACGCACAACATCGCGCAAACCGCTTACCTTTTGAGATGATTCAGGCCCTTGGATCATGCGGCGTGACTGAACACGCTGCAGGGCATCATGGCAAGCCAGAACGCGCTACGCCGTGATTAACCGAGCGCCAGCAACCAAGCCCATCCCAACAACAACGGTGATGAAAATATTGCGGGTCAGGATCGCAACGAGAACTGTCGGAAGCAGCGCCCACCAAGTGACGTCTTGAGGAGAGAAACCCAGTGTCCCATCTTTGACCACCATCATCTGAACCACTAAGGCGCTCAGCGCAGCTGCCGGCAAATAGTGCAATGCATTTTCAACGTGCCGCGGCAATCTTCGTGCGCCGAGCAAAAGTAGAGGGGCGGAACGAATGACTAGCACCACCGCACCCGTAGCGATGATGGTTAGGAAACTGGTCGCTTGGTCCACGTCTGCACACTCCAACCGGCAGCACATCCAGCGCCGGCAGCTAAAAGAATTGTCCAGTGCGACGCGCCGATCATGTACGCAATGATCGTCGTCACGCTAGCGACAGCGGCCGCCGTCGCTTGGCTTCGACTTCGAATGAGAGGGACCAACAATCCCACGAACATTGCCGGCATCGCGAAATCAGTCCCGAAAGCATCTAGGTCCCCGACCCACCCGCCTACAAACGCGCCAACCACTGTGGCCCCGACCCACACGACGTAACCAACGATATTGGTTGTGAAGAGCTCAACTTTCGGCACATCCCTCTGCGGCAATGTCGAGACATGTATTGCAAAATTCGAGCTGGTGATATGAGCGCCGTAACTCAAGCGCTCCCACCGCGACAAATAGCGTAAATAAGGTGCAAGAGCCGCTGACATTGCGAAGAACCGCGCGCAAACGACCGCCGCCGTGGCAACGACTGCCGCAATAGGAAGTCCCACGACGATCATCGGCAGTACTGCGAACTGCGCGGTACCGGCAAACACGACTGCAGACATCATTACAGCGAGCCACGGCGACATTCCGAGATCTACGGCGAGGACCCCGAACGCCACCGAGATCGCAGAATAAGCGGGCAGAACAGGCAGGATTAGGAGGGCGCCGCGCACAAGGTCACGTCGCCACGTCGATGGCAGAGATAAGGGCACGGGCGGTCTCATTGTGCGCGAGGGAACACTGCCGTTCGTAGAAAGGCAAGCGCATCGACCTTACTCGGGGCTCATATCCGCGCTAGGTTACTAAGCATTCTTTCGGGCTCGAGGAGAAGGTCAATGGATTCGAAACATTACGATCTCGTCGTCATCGGGTCGGGTCCCGCGGGCGAGAAGGGCGCGGCACAAGCCGCCTATTTCGGTAAAAGTGTTGCGCTGATCGAAAAAGAGACGGTGCTTGGCGGCGCCGCGGCCAATACCGGCACGCTTCCATCCAAAACTTTGCGCGAAACCGCACTCTATTTGTCGGGCTTCAAACAACGCGGGCTCTACGGGATGGAAATCAGCCTCAAGGACCGAGTCACCGCGCGAGACTTCCTCTACCGAGAGCGCCTTGTTGTACAAAGCGAACATCAGCGGATCGCCGAAAACCTCAAACGCCACGAGGTTGATCTATTTGACGGCTGTGCATCGTTTGTTGATGCGCACACCGTGGAAGTAAAGCCCGAGCATTCGCCACCCGTTCACCTTCACGGCGATGTCATTCTCATCGCGACCGGTTCCTACCCCCACCACCCTGCCAACCTGCCGTTTCATGATCAGCGGGTCTACGATTCAGACACCATCTTAACTATCAACGACCTGCCGCGATCGATGCTGGTGGCAGGCGGTGGTGTCATCGGTTGCGAATACGCCTGCATGTTCGCCGCACTCGGAATTGAGGTGACGCTCGTCGAGGGTCGAGACCGGTTGCTGACCTTTCTTGACTCCGATATCTCTGAGGCACTCACTGCGGCGATGAAGAAGTTAGGCATCCACGTGCGCCTGTCCGACATGATTGAGACCGTCGACACAGCGCCAGAAGGGTTCCAAGTCAATTTAAAATCCGGCGACGTCGTGAACGTGCAGAACATTCTTGCGGCAACGGGCCGTTCCGGCGCCACAGATCGCCTCAACCTGTCGGGCATCGGCATTGAGGTAGGCGGACGCGGCAACCTCAATGTCAACGGTGCCTATCAAACCGAATTGCCGCATGTCTACGCAGTCGGCGATGTCATCGGGTTTCCAGCCCTCGCCTCAACATCGATGGAACAAGCCCGCATTGCGATGGTCCATGCATTTGACCTCCAATACAAAACGGCATTGGCACCCATTCTGCCCTATGGAATTTACACGATCCCAGAGTGCTCCATGGCTGGGGAGACCGAGATGTCGTTGAAGGAGAAGGGTGTCGACTATGTCGTCGGCCGCGCTAGTTACGACGCCAACGCCCGAGGGCAAATCATTGGTGACGACGACGGTTTCGTCAAACTCCTGTTCGCTGCCGATGACATGAAGTTGCTCGGTATCCAGATTATCGGAGATAACGCCAGCGAGCTGATTCACACCGGCCTGCTGGGTCTGCTGTCGGGCGCTACAGCTGACCTCTACATTCAGACCTGTTTCAATTACCCAACCTTGGGCGAAATGTACAAATACGCGACGTACGACGCACTGGGGGCCAAAGCCCGACGGAATCAAGGCGAGGCAGCATAAACGTGCTGGACAGCTGAAGTGAGCCGTTACTCAGCCAAAACCGGGGTGCCTTCGAAGGTTAAGAATGGTGCTAGCGGCGAGATCTCATTGTTCGGCGGACAGACTGCGGCTCGCAACATCAAACTTGTTCCCAGTAAACGCGCTGCACAGGCCTGGCGTGCTGGCAACTGGGAGAACGGCCTCTATTCGGTCGCCCGCTTCGAACTGCACGCAGATAGCGATAACACCAAAGTGGTGTCGACCACACCGGCTACCCGGAAGAAGGCCATAACATGCTTGAGGGAGGTTGGCACAAAATGTATTGGGAGCCACTCACCAAACACTTCATCTAGCGTTTACTAAATAGCCAACATGCTATCCTCCCGTGTAATTGGGGAGGATAGCATGTTGCTAAACCGCGATCGCGCCAATGCGGTCATGGATAGCCACGGTCTCAAGGGGCTGGTGGTTCGTGAGAAACACAACGTCTACTACCTGAGTGACTACTGGGAGAGCCTCAGTGAAGGCGGGTGGCCGTTCGCGGCCTTCGCCGTCCTGCCGCGAGACCCAGCGGCACCACCGACGCTCGTCATTCCCGCAATCTCCTTGCAACGGCTTGATGTCGCCGCCCCGACATGGGTCGAGAACATCATCGCGTATTCCGACTACTCGGGTCGGCAGGCCGGTGACGATAGCGTCTCGAACGCGCCTGACGAACCCCGCGCAGCGCCCTATGTCGGCTGGCCAACCCGCAAGGGCGCAACGTTGTCACCGCTTGCCGAAACATGGTCGCAGCGCCGCGATGTCTTCCGCCCAAAGGTCGCTGCAACACCAGTTTGGGCCTTACGCCGCGCCATGAAAGAAGCTGGCCTCGTGTCCGGGCGCGTCGGCACCGACGATCTGCGTTTGACCCATTGGCTGGCGGAAGTGGGTCTCGATGCACTCGAACCGGTTGACGCGGTCAACGTCTTACGCGAGATCCGCATCGTGAAGACGACTGCGGAAATCGCTATTATGCGCGAGGGCGCACGTATGAACGAAACCGCGTGCCTAACGGCGATCGACGCCATGCACGAAGGTGCGACCTGGCCCGAGCTCAACATCGTCTATGCAACCGAAATTGCCCGCCTCGGTGGCCGCGCGCGGTATATGAACACTTATCTCGGCGGACTGCCCCACGAAAGAGTGGTCCGAGACGAGCCGCTCTATTTCGACGCCCTTGGTGAATACAAACTCTACCTCGCCGACTTTGGTCGTTCTGCGGTATTTGGCACGCCAAGCCGAGAGCTCGAAACGCGCGTCCGCGGTCTAGAAGCCGGCTTTCGGGCCGCGCTGGACATTCTCAAGCCGGGCATCCGCAAAAGCCAGATCGTCGATACCGTCGTCACCGCGGTGCGCGGCGCGGGCTTCCCCGAATTTTTCAACGTGTCGCCCCACAGCCTAGGCCTAGAGCACACTGACAACCCGATGCCCGTTGGCGCGGCAAAATTTGGCGACGCCGACGATTTTGCGCTGGAAGAAAATATGGTGATCAACATCGACATGCCACATGTTGAATACGGCTGGGGCGGCGTTCACATCGAAGACACGCTCCGCATTACCCGTGATGGCTACGAACCTTTGACCAGCCTCGACACCGGGCTTGTCGTTCGCAGATAGATCTTGAAAGGCCCGTTTTGAAACGATCGCCCGTAACCCCAAGTCTCTACGTACCCGATCTCGACGCCGCGTTACGTTTCTATATCCAAACGCTTGGCTTCACGAAAACGGGTGCCTACGAAGAAGACGGTGAAACCTATTGGGCCGAAGTCGCCCGTGGCGAAGCGCGCCTATGGTTTTTTACAAATGCGCTTGACGATCTTCCCAAGCCGACCTTTAGCGGCTTGATCTACGTTTTCGTCGATGACGTCGACGCGTTGGCAAAACAACTCGAAGGTCAAGCTCACTTCGAGTGGGGACCCGAGACACAACCCTACGGTTTGCGTGAACTCGGCATCAAAGATCTCAACGGGTATTATCTCGTCTTCGCAAAAGACGTTTAGGCCCAAATAGAAGGGCGAAACGTATCATTAAGGAGCGCACCGATGACTGCTGAACAACGTTTGAAAGACCTTGGGGTTACGTTGCCGCCACCCTTTCGCGACGAAGCGAATCGTGTGCGCGCGCTCCGCTCGGGCAACCACATCTATATGAGCGGCCACGGGCCACTCGGCGAAGGAAACGTTCCGTTAGTTTCCGGAAAACTGGGCCGGGAACTCACCATTCCCGAAGGCTATGACGCGGCGCGCCTCACCGGACTGTGTTGTCTTTCGACATTGCGCAACCACCTCGGCACCCTGGAT
>JAPKDI010000066.1 GCA_026421105.1 Alphaproteobacteria bacterium
AAGGAGTGCAGCGTAGCCCTCGAGTGTTGTCCAGGGTGCGAACGTCACGAACGTCGGCGACAGCGTCAGCCCGGCTTGCTGCGCCAATTCAACGGCCTCGATGAAATCCGCGCGGGTATGCCCTTTGTCCAAAATTTCGAGGCTATGGTCGTCCAAGGCCTCTACCGCCGTGGTTACAAACAGACAGCCGGTGTGAGCGAGTTCGGCAAGAAAACCTCGGTGACGCAACAGGTGCTCAACCTTGATTGTCACGTCATAGGTAAGGTCGGGGAAGCGCTCATGGAGAGACCGAACAACCGCCATCCCATGAGCTGGACCATTGAAAAAATCTGGATCGCCGAACGTCACATGGCGGGCGCCCACAGCAACCTGCTGCGCAATGTCTTCCAAGACAATATCGCGCTGCACGATCCGGAATGCACCGTCGTAAACCGGGACCACTGGGCAATGACGACACCGATGTTTGCAACCGCGGCTCGCCTCGGTATAGCCGGATACAACATCCGTCCCGTCTAGGGCACGCAGTTTGCCGTACTCAGAAACGTCGGGCAGCCCACTTCGGTCCGGCAGACGGAACTGTAATTTATCTAAGTGAATCGTCGTTCCGTTGCGCACGACGTCTCGGCCGGCCGCTAGCGCTTCGTAGACATCGACCAGGGCCGCCTCGTACTCGCCACCGATGACGGTCGACACTCCAAGCGAACGAAGATGCTCTTCGTTGACCGACGCATAGAGGCCGTAGGCCGCAACGTGCGCCGCAGGGTTAAGCGCTCGCACTTTGGGAATGATCTCCGACGCTAACCTCGTCGCGGTGTGCATCGGCACGTGAAAGGCAATGAGGGCAGCATCCTTGACTGCACCTTCATCGAGCCGATCTAGGGATAGGTCCAGGCATCGAACCGTCGCACCAGCATCGCGCAGCCATGCCGCCGGCGAGGACAACCCGAGCGGCTGATGTCCAAGATCGTATGTTGAGGCAAGAACCACGCGCTTAGCAGGCTCACTTGGCGAAAGCACTAGTACGCCTCCATGCCGCCTTTTCCGGGTTGGAAGTAGGGATTATCGCCGCCCGCATGATCCGTGGAGTCGAGCACGGCGTTGATTGACGGCACAGCTTTCTTGATAGCGACCTCAACGCCTTGTTTGAGCGTGACGTCTGCCATGCCGCAACCCTGGCAACCCCCTTCGAGACGGATATAGACCGTATCGCCTTGCACATCGACCAGAGCAATATGGCCCCCGTGCGACGCGACCGAAGGATTTATTTCCTCATCGAGCACCTGCTTGATCGCACGCCCCTCTGGCGTATCAAGCCCCGGCTTGGGAACGGCATCGAGGTGATCCACGACTCGCTCAACCTCAGGCATAAAATGCCGGATCATGTTTTCGATTCCGCCGATCAGGCTTCGCGCCGAACCTTTGAGTTCGAGAATCACATCGCCATCAGAGAAATCAACGAACACTACTTCGCCACCGTCGCGGCTCACTACCGGCATGACCCGCTCGTCGATGATGGCGCGGATTTTATTGTGCAGCGGATTATCATCCTGGACAGCCGGTACGTCCGCATCATTGAGGATCGGGTGACCATGAGTGAGGTGGTCCATGATCGCCACCAAAATGGCGGGCTTTAGGTCCGTCCAATCGGCGTCGGCCTGCTTTTCGACGATAATTGCCGCCTGCATCAAGGTGACCCGCGCGACGTGCCCTGCCTCGAACAATCGGGCCGCCAACGGCGATGCAACCTGTGCCTCTTCAAAGCTGCTAAAGCTCAACTCGCCACCCTGCGGCATGATTTCTTGGCCCGGGTTGAACCTAAGTTGCGCGGCGTCCGCCAATTGTTCGGTTTGGATGAACATTTTTAATCCTGACTAATTCAGTCGATTATGAGGCAATGTACGCATTTGCTAGCCGCAAACAAGTTCCGTCGGGTCTGCCGAGCGTGGGACTTCACAACTTGGCAACATCTGAACGAAGCCATTGAAATCAATATGTCATGCCACTACGTTAGCGTTTATCCGCAACGGTGGGCTCATATGCCCTTCATTTACTCACCAATGTTTATTTATATCACCACCAGAGCCTGCCGACGGCGAGACGCTATCAGCCTGATCGGTAAGGCAGCATTATCCCAAAGATAAACAAGGCGCCAACCGACCTATCGGACCGCGAAACACTCGCGGCACGATATCAGAAATGTCGCACCGTGACCGAACGTCTCGCGGGGCATCTCGCGCCGGAAGACCAGGTTCCGCAGTCGATGCAGGATTCGAGCCCGACCAAATGGCACCGGGCGCATACCACCTGGTTCTTTGACACTTTCTTGCTACAGCCGCATCTCGCCGGATACACCCCGCCGAACCCCAATTACGGCTACCTTTTCAATTCCTACTACGAAGCTGTCGGATCGCGTCATCCACGACCACAACGCGGCCTTGTCACTCGGCCCACGGTTTCCGAAGTCTCCGATTACCGACGCACCATCGACGATGCCATCGCGCGCCTCATCGAGTCAGCCAACGCCCGGCAATGGAAAACGATTGCGCCGCTGATCGAGCTAGGCATCGCTCACGAAGAGCAGCATGACGAGCTACTCCTTATGGATATCCTGAACCTGTTCTCGCACAACGCCCTACGGCCCGTTTTTGCTCCTTACCGCCCCGCTGGTGCTAGCCAAGCCTCCGATATCGACTGGGTTCGCTTTGAGGGCGGTATTGTTGAGATCGGGCACGACGGGAATGGGTTTGCTTTCGATTGCGAGGGCCCCCGTCACCAAACACTGATTCGACCATTTCGCTTGGCGTCTCGACTCGTGACCAATGGCGAGTGGAAAGCTTTCATGGCCGATGGCGCCTACCAACGATCCGAACTGTGGCTGTCAGATGGTTGGGCCACGATCAACCAACGGCATTGGAATGCACCGCTCTATTGGGAAGAGATCAAAGGCGCGTGGTACGCCATGGGCCTATCAGGACTCCACCCGGTGGAAGATGCCGCGCCCGTCTGCCACGTCAGCCACTACGAGGCCGATGCCTTCGCGACCTGGTCCGGAAAGCGCCTCCCCACAGAGCAAGAATGGGAAACCGCGGCAACATCACTACCTCCGCAAGGAAACACGCTGGGCAGCGACTTACTACGCCCAGCCCCCGCGCAAGGACAGGGGCTTCAACAAATGTTCGGCGACGCCTGGGAATGGACTCAGAGCCCCTACGTTCCGTATCCCGGCTTCAAACCTGCAGCGGGTGCGGTCGGTGAGTACAACGGCAAGTTCATGAGCAATCAGATAGTGCTGCGCGGTGGTTGTTGCGCGACCACCGATAATCATATGCGGGCGACCTATCGAAACTTCTTCTATCCCGATAAGCGCTGGATGTTCTCGGGATTACGGCTTGCGGAGGATGCATGAATAGAGCCCTTTCGCCGACGGAACTCGGCGCACTAGAAAATTTTCACGACCTCAATCCCACACAGGACGACTTTCGCACCGCGGTCATCGATGGGTTGTCGCGCAAGCAAAAAGCGCTCTCGAGCAAGTTCTTTTACGACCGGCGTGGGTCAGAGCTGTTTGATGAGATCACAACGCTGGACGAGTACTATCCAACGCGCACCGAAATTGGCATCCTCGAACGGTCGAGAGCGGATATTGCGGCCACCGTGGGCGACCAACCCACTGTTGTCGAATTTGGTGCCGGTTCGGTACGCAAGATTCGTTTGCTGTTAGACGCCGTCCACGCACCGGTCTTTGTGCCTATTGATATTTCGCGCGATCACCTGGTTAGCTCCGCAAAGGACCTCGCCGGCGACTATCCAGAGACGCGTGTGGTCGCGATCTGCGCGGACTTCACTAACGATATTGCCCTGCCGAAAGGTGTTCCGGCGACCAACCGCCTCGGGTTTTTTCCCGGCTCGACGCTGGGCAACTTCACCCGCGACGAAGCCAGGCAGTTTCTTGAACGCACCCGCGCAACTCTGGGTCCGGGCAGTGCATTCCTGGTCGGGATAGATTTGCGCAAGGACGCTGAAACTTTGCGCGCGGCGTACAACGATTCGCTCGGGATCACTGCAGCTTTCAATTTGAACCTACTGAATCGCATCAACCACGAGTTGGATGCAACCTTTGACCTAACAACTTTCCGGCACGATGCGCCATGGGTTGAAGAGCACGGTCGCATTGAAATGCGCCTCCACAGCACCGTGAATCAAAGTGTTACCGTTGCGGGCATGCCCTTTCAGTTCACCGAAGGCGAATATATCCACACGGAGAACTCTCACAAGTACAGCGTCCCAGAGTTTCAAGCACTCGCCCGCAGTGCGGGCTACGAGCCGGTGCAGGTTTGGGTGGACGATGCGGAGCGGTTCAGTCTCCACTACCTTCGGGGCTAGTCTTCGATTTCGGTGTGCAGTGAACGCATGGTCGACGGTAAGTCATTGGCCTGCACGACAGCCCCCTTGATGAGTTCGTCAAAGTGCCACGTCAGAGCGCGAACATGCTCGCGTGTATTGAAGACAAAATAGACCTGACCGACGTAGAGCGTTGCGCGAAGCGGGCCGTAGATCGTGTATGGCACGGAATAGTGCGTCAGACCGTCGTAAAGGTAGATGCGAAGCGAGGGATAGAGTTCGTCATAGAGGTCAACCAACCGATCAACCTGGCTTCGCCTTTTGTCTGCCGTAAGGCCCTCCCAAATCCCGGTGCCTTTGGCAAAGGCTTGGAGATCTTGGATTCGCATGCAGATTTCAATGTCTGATTCTGGCGTTCGAATTGACTCAAGCAGTTCGCTGCCTGCGGTAATGACATTATCCGGGTCTCGCGCAGCAAAATATTGGTATTCGTAGCGCAAGACTTCGTCCGTCTTCGTAAAATCCGGCAGTGTGGTAGGCACATGACGGATCTTGTAGCCCGTTGCCTCCAGGTGCCAGCGCACCACCTGTGCATCGACCGGAGTCTGAGCGCTTGTCGCGACCTGCATCGACTCATGAAGGATGTCGGCACCACGACGCGTTTCGCTGGTAAGGCCGAGTAACCAATCGAGGCTGACCTGAAGTTCGCTGGCCATAGCGGCAACCGTGTCCGCACGTGGAAGTCGGTCGTTCTCGCCCGACAGCAATTGAGAGAGTGTAGAGCGATCGACACCGATCTTGGCTGCAAGGCCCGCGGCTTTGAAGCCGGAACGCGCCATGGCCTCGCTCAACCGTTCACGGAAGACGAGCGCCACCTCGCGACGCTTTGTGGTTCGTTGTATTTTATCCACCACAGTGTTGTACTTTATCAATTACGCTTCGGATAGAAGCTAGGGATAACGCAGAAAATGACTAAACCGATCACCGGCATTGACCATTTGGGGGTCGTCGGCGCCGATATGGCAGCCAATCAAGCTGCTTACGAGCGCCTCGGCTTCATGGTCACGGAGCCGCGACCGCTGATGGGCAAAGACGCCGACGGCAATGACATTGAGCTCGGCCAGCATAGTCAGCATTTCGTGTTTGGCACGACGTACGTGGAGCTCACCGGGATTGTCGATCCCAAGAAGGGCAGCCACGTAGAGGCTTTCCTCAAGCGTTATGAGGGATTGCACATTCTTTGCCTCGCGGCGGCCGACGCCGATGCCGCTATGGCGGCACTTCGCGCTGACGGAATCGCCGCACCGGATGTGCTAGATTCAGCCCGCTTTGTCTATTACGGCAATGCCGGCACGGCGCGGTTTCGGTGGCTCCCCATACCGCAAGACAACACGCCAGAGGGCCTGATTTGTGTGGTCGAGCACGTCAACCCTGAGCTGGTGTTTCAGGAGGTGGTTCGAGGCCACCCCAATGGCGCTCAAGCCGTCGTCGAAGTCACGCTATGCAGCGAGACACCGGGTGAAACCGCCGCGACCTACCAGAAAATACTTCGTGTGCCACCAACCGACGGACCATTCGGTCAGGTGCTGGATTGCGGCGAAGCACGCCTTTCGTTGGTTAATCCAGCAGGCTTGGCGGCGATGTACCCCGGCACGCAAGCGCCAGCAGTGCCTTCTTTGCCCGCGTTCACCGTCGGGGTCGCCGAACTCGCACACACCGCGATGTATCTACGAGGCGCAGGTGTGCCTTTCCATGAAGATACCGACCGTCTTTGGGTCGAGCCGCGCTACGGCGGCGGAACCGTGGTGGCGTTTAGCGCGCTAAGTTGAAGACCCCACTGGCGTCAGGAGATGACATCGGGCGGACTGGCCTGGCGCAACGTCGGTGAGTACCGGCTCGGTCGTGCGGCAGACATCCATCGCCTGCGGACACCGCGGATGGAACGGGCACCCCCTGGGAATGTTGAGTGCGCTGGCCACCTCGCCGCGCGCGCGCCGATGGTCATCGCCGAGAACCCGTTTGGCATCGCCCACACGCGGGATCGCCGAAAAGAGCGCCTGCGTATAGGGGTGCGCAGGCGCTGCGTATATCTGAGCGGTAGTGCCAGTCTCGACGATCTGCCCGAGGTACATCACGGCCACCCGGTCCGCAGCGTGACGAATGACCCCTAGGTTATGCGAGATCATCACCTGGGCAATGCCAAGGCGATGTTGAAGCTCGCCCAGCAATTCCAAGACGCGCGCCTGGACCGAGACGTCTAACGACGCTGTTGGCTCGTCGAGCAACAAGAGCTGTGGCTCGATCGCTAACGCTCGGGCGATGCCAACTCGCTGCCGCTGCCCTCCGGAAAGCTGCCCCGGTCGGGCATTAAGAAACCGTTGCGGTAACCCGACGCTATCTAAGA
>JAPKDI010000067.1 GCA_026421105.1 Alphaproteobacteria bacterium
CATCGCGTGGCGGCAGACCACCGGCCATCGTGAGCGCGAATTCACCCTCGGCGCCCGGACCGAACGCCGCAGCCCCCGTGACCGTGGCGCCAGCGGCATAGCAAAACGGCGCGAGCAAGGGACCGTAGAAGGGGCCGCTTAGGTCGAACGCCTTTTGCGATGCAGTGCTGGTGGCGCCAAGTTTCCAACCCACCACGACGGCACCCGACAAGGTGGTAACGGCGGTTTGCAATGTGTAGGCAGCGGCATGGTCGGAGATCGCCCCCAAGGCGTCGGCGGAGACGGTGCGCCCGCCGTGCCGAGCACCCCACAATTGTTGGGCGATATCGGGGGCCACGGGCTAGTCCTTCTCGTAGGGGTTTTGCAGCGCGGCGACAAGGTCGGCCATGACAGCGCGAAATTGTGGTTCATCGCCGCCCATCAAGATTGCGTCTTCCAGAGCGTCTTGGGAGAGCTGCCTAATTTCTTCAAGGTTTTCGTTGAGCACCTTGATCTTCTCGCGACAGGACAGCGCCTTGCCTGCGGGATCGAGCCACATGGGTGGTGTGAAGGACGGTTCGCTCATGACATCTCCTTGGGCCCGCAACATGAGCCCCTACCCTCGCAATCTATGGACTTCATGTGTGGTTTTCCACGGGTTGGGCGCAGGCGGGGCTTGTCCTTGAGTGACTCTGGGGAATCCGCGTATCGTGCGCGGCCTCACCCAAGGAGCGATAACACCATGGCCGATCCCCTCAATAAACGGCTGAAAACATTGCTAAACCGGCGTGATGCGACGGTGGTCCCCGGGGCATTCAACGCTCTGGCAGCCAAAATGGTGGCCGATGAAGGGTTCGAGGCGGTCTACGTATCGGGCGCTGGCGTGACCAACGCCTATCTCGGCGTCCCTGATCTTGGCCTGATCTCGCTGAGTGAGCTGGCCGACAACGTGGCGGCAATGCGCGATGTGGTCGATATCCCCATTGTGTCGGACGCTGACACAGGTTTTGGCAACGCAGTGAACGTGACCCGCACAGTCAGGGTGTTGGAGCGTGCTGGCGCCAATGGCATTCAGCTTGAAGACCAGGTGTTTCCAAAAAAGTGCGGGCACTTTTCAGGCAAGGCCGTGATCCCGGCTGACGAGGCTATCCAGAAAATCCGCGCGGCGGTCGATGCCCGCAAAGACGAGGACTTCGTCATCGTGGCGCGCACGGATGCGCGTTCGGTTTTGGGATTTGAGGCCGCATTGGAACGCGCGCACGGCTTTATTGAAGCGGGCGCGGATGTGACATTTATTGAAGCACCCGAATCGATCGAAGAGATCGAGAAAATTGCCAAGCTACCGGTGCCGCAACTAATCAATCTGGTGTTCGGCGGTAAGACGCCGGTGCTGGAACAAGCCGAGCTCAAGCGGATGGGCTATGGCATGGTGCTGTATGCCAACGCGCCGTTGCAGGCGGCGATGTTAGCGTTGCGCAATACGCTGCAGCACCTCAAAAAGAATGGCTCGACCAACGGATGGGATGAACACCTGTTGCCGTTCTCCGAGCGCCAGGTCGTGGTCGACAAAGCGTCGTTCGACGCGATTGAACAAAAATACGCCGCCGCCGAATAGGCCACGCGGTTTAGGGGAGGAACAGCCGATGCGACCGTGGGACGGCATCATCAGCGACGACGAACAAAAAGCGTACCGCACGGCCGGGTTCGGCAAGCCAACCGGCATGGGCACGCGCCCTGCCCTATTGATCATCGATGTGCAGTACCGCACGACTGGGACGGTGGAGAAGCCGTTTTGGGAGGCGATCAAAGAATTCCCGACTAGTTGCGGCGATGTGGCGTGGAACGCGGTGCGCCATATACAACCGATCTTGGCGTTGTTTCGCGAAAAGAACTGGCCGGTGCTGTATCCGCACGTGGCGCCCAAAAAATCTTATGACGGCGGGCGGTTGGCCGCGAAGGTGCCGAGCATCATGACGATTCCTGAAAAGGGCTATGAGTTCGTCGAGGAAGTCGCGCCGGTTGAAGGCGACATTTTGGTGCCCAAAAAACAGCCCAGTGCATTTTTCGGTACGCCGCTGACCTCCTACCTGATTGATGTTGATGCTGACACGTTGGTGGTGACGGGCTGTACGACATCGGGCTGCGTACGCAGTTCAGTCGTCGATGCCTTTGCCTATAATTACCGCGTCGCCGTGCCGGAAGAAGCGGTTTATGACCGCAGCCGAGTTTCGCATGCGGTCAATCTTTTCGATATGTCGGAGAAGTATGCTGACGTAATGCCGTCCAGCGATCTGATGACAAAGCTATCCGGCATTCCCGTACGCGAGGGCGACAGCGCATGATTGATTTCTATGGCTTCAACACAGCAAATGGCCAGAAGGTCGCGGTCATGCTGGAGGAATCTGGCCTGCCCTACACGTTCAAATATTTGGACATGATGTCCGGGGCGCATCAGACGGATGCCTATAAGGCAATCAGCCCTATCGGCAAGATGCCCGCTATCCTTGATCATGACGGACCAGGCGGCACGCCGTTGGCCATGTTCGAGACGCTGGCAATTTCGGCCTACATCGCCGAGAAATCGGGTAAGCTTTGGCCCACCGATCCGCGTGAGCGCGCGCTTGCGATGGAATGGGCGACGGTGCCGCCCGCCAACCTCAACCCGACGTTCAACGTGCTCTTCGTATTGGGAACACGGATGCAAGGCGACCACGCTGAGGTAAAGGACTTCTACACCGGCCAGGCCCATCGGTTCATGGCGGTGTTTGAGGAACGCCTGGGCGACGCGCCGTATCTTGCCGGCGACACTTATTCCTACGCTGATGTTCAACTCTATCCCGTGGCCGTAGTTTCGGTCGCGACGCTTGATGGAGGGCTTGATCCCTACCCCAACGTGCGTGCTTGGGCGAACAAGATCGGTGCACGGCCGGCTGTCAAAAAGGGTATGACAGTGATTGCGGAAGGCACACCGAAGGCATGATTGATCTCTACACCGTCCCCACCGCGAACGGACAGCGCGCCTCTATCATGCTCGAAGAAGTGGGCTTGCCCTACAACGTGCACGTCATCGATTTTGCGAGCGCGGAACACCTCGCGCCTGGTTTCTTGGCGATCAATCCGTTGGGCATGGCGCCTGCGATGATCGACCACGACGGCCCAGGCGGCGAAAGCGTGAACCTTTTTGAGACGTTAGCGATTTGCTATTACCTCGCCGAGAAGACCGGAAAATTGATGCCCGCGGACGGCGTGGCGCGGGTGGAAGCGCACAAATGGGCGGTTACGGTGGCGGCCAACTTAGGTCCAGCCTTCGCCGGTCAGTACTATTTCAAGGTTCAGGCGGAGACGCCGGTGGCCTACGGGGTCGACCTCTACGAAACGCGCTCCAAACGCTTCCTTAGGGCGATAGATGGCCGGCTGGCTGGGAACGAATTCTTGGCGGGCGACGCCTACACCATTGCTGATGTGATGGCGTATCCGAGTGCTGCAACATCGGGCGCGCGTCTGGATGACGGTATTGCCGCGTTCTCCAATGTGGTGCGCTGGGCCGACAGCGTCGGCAACCGTCCGGCTGTAAAGAAAGGCATGGCGGTCCCCGCCTAAACCAGTATGAGCGAAACTTCTGCAACCGGCCCGTTGGCGGGCTGGAAAATTATCGACTTGTCGCGCGTTTTGGGCGGACCCTATTGCACGCAGCTGCTGGGTGACCTTGGCGCCGATGTGATCAAGGTTGAACCGCCGCAAGGTGACGAGACTCGGGATTGGGGCCCTCCTTTCGACGACGCCGGCGAGGCCGCCTATTTCATGGGGGTCAATCGCAACAAGAAAAGCATTGCCTTGGACATCCGGGCGCCTGAGGGCCGCGAGATCTTGTTGCGGCTGCTCGCTGATGCCGACGCGATGGTCGAGAACTTCAAGCCCGGGTCACTTGAAAAGTGGAGCCTTGGTTACGACGACGTTTTGAAAGAGAACTTTCCCCGGCTGATCCACTGCCGTGTTACGGGCTTTGGGAGCGACGGACCACTCGGCGGCTTCCCCGGGTATGACGCCGTGCTGCAGGCCATGTGCGGCTGGTTTACCATCAACGGGCCACCGGAAGGCAGCGGCGTGCGCATCGGCATTCCGCTTGTCGACATCGGAACCGGTTTGTTTGCCGCCAATGCAATTCTTGCGGCCGGGCTTGAGCGCGAGAAATCGGGCCTGGGGCAATCCGTAGAGGCGAGCTTGTTCGATACCGGTATCGCGTTCCAGCACCCCCACGCGCCCAACTGGTTTCTGTCGGGCAAAGCCCCTGTGCGCGTGGGCAACGCGCATACCAATATCGCTCCTTATGACGCCTTCCCGAGCAAGACGGTGGATATCTACCTTTCGGTCGGTAACAACGGTCAGTTCAGTCGGCTCTGCACGGCATTGGGTGCCCCTGAGATGATCGAAGACCCGCGGTTCGCCAACAATTCCGACCGGGTGCAGCACAAGCCAGCGTTACGCGAAGCGCTGGTTGGGTTATTGGCTGACAAAGACGGCGAGGCCCTGTGCTTGACGTTGTTGCAGCAAGGTGTCCCGGCCGGACCAATTCTCGACATGGAAGGCATCCTCAAACACCCGCACACCAAGCACCGCAAGATGGTTATCGAAAAAGATGGCTATCGCGGCGTGGGCATTCCCATCAAGTTCAGCCGGACACCAGGTTCGATCCGTAAGCGTCCCCCGACATTTGGCGCGAATGATCGTGAAGTGTTGCGCGATGCCGGGTTTGACGAGGCCGAGATCACGCGCTTCGTCGAGGCGGGCGTGGTGCTAGAACAACGCCGGAAAGCTAATTAGAGTTTTGGTTTCCGGCGTGTTTTGAAGATTGCTTTTATGCTGACGAAGCGTTGGAACGGTAGCTCTGCTTCCCCCGTTTCGTCAAAGCACACGGCAAGTTGTCGGCGGACGAGAACTTCGACCTCGTTGGTGCAGATGACATGGAGGCGCAGTTCGTCCGCGCCTCCATCCGCTTTGAGGCAGCGCTGGCGACGCAAGGGGCGACGCTCCAGCATGTGGTGAGCGAGATTCTGTTCACTACCGATCTTGAGGCACTGAGCACAGCGGCTCACGTGCGCCGCACATTCTATAAGAAACACGAGGCTTCAATCCCTGCGTCAACAGCCGTCCAGGTTGCCGCATTGGCGCTGCCTAGCGCGATGCTAGAAATTCATCCAACCGTGGTGGCACCCGAATGAGCGCAACCTGGCCCGCGGCTATTGCCGCTTTTGCCCTCTCGGTGATGTTGTGGTCGTTGCCAACGTTCGCGGCTGGCGAGGTGCAGAGCAAATTACCGCGTGTACAAGCGGCTTGGCTCAACGTTTATCAGCAGCACATTGGGCGACTTTTAGGTCTGTCCGAGCGGCTGGGCCTCGAATCGATGATCGGCAATATGCTCCAGGCCAACAACGTCGTTATCGGCAGAGGTGCGCTTCGGCCCCTGATTCAAAACATTCAGTATTCGCGCCAGCGCGCGTCGGATTCCAACCACTGATCAAGGAAACCGTCGAGCCAACGACGGACTTTGTGGTCATGCGCATCACGGGTGACTTTCATTTCCTCGATAGGTTGTGCGCCCGGGACGCCCCGCTTATTGGCAAGGCCCGACCAAAGTTCCATCGTGTTGGGTGTCAGCTCAGGATGAAATTGAATGCCGTAGGCTGATTGCCCGTAGCGAAACGCCTGGTTTGCAAAACGCTCGCCCTTAGCGAGGACGGTGGCGCTGTCGGGCACTTCGTAGCCATCCTTGTGCCATTGATAAGCGTGCACGACGGCGGCCTTGCCAAAGATTTCTGCGCCAGCCTCGGTCGGGTAGACGGGGTAGTAGCCAACTTCGAACAAACCATCCGGATGGGTGTGCACGCGGCCACCTAAAACCTGGGCCAGCATCTGGCACCCCAGACAGATACCTAGAAATGGGGTCTGGGACTCGAGCGCGGTGGGCATCCAATCCAGCTCGCGCCGGATGAAATCGAACTTATCGTGTTCGTACGCGCTTTGCGGACCGCCGAAAATGACCACGCCGGCATGATCGTCAAGGTGTTCTGGGAGTGGGTGGCCGAGGCAGGGCCTGCGCACATCCAGCTCGTAGCCTTTGCGCTTGAGAAAGCGCCCGACGCGGCGGGTGCGCGAATGTTTCTGGTGGACGATGCAAAGAATACGCTTGGGCATGGCCGCGAAAGCTAGCCTCCGACGCAGGGGCCTGCAATCCCGGCACGTGGTTTGGGACGGTTTTTTTGCCCGTCCCACACCACGGCGATGAGACCTAGATCGTCACTGACAATCGGCTCAGGTTCAGTGGGATTCAAGTCCCCCTGGGAACTCCGAGCCATTCAGTTGCCACCACCCTCCGTTTATTTACGGCGAACAGCTATTTCGCCTTTGTCTCCGGTGAGGAGCCCCGGCCCTGGTGGAATGTCCCCGATGATGTGCCGATATGTGGGCGTACCGCACGCGGCGATGAGGGCGGTTAGCCCAACGACCACGAGAAGCCGCCCACGAAGCATTTAGAATTTTACCCGCGCACCGGCGAGAAGAACGTCGATTTCGTCGAAGGTTGCGCCTGTGCGTTCGAGGTCGTAGTGGCGGTAGCCGGCGTAGAATTCGGTGCCCCAATCGCCAACCTTTTGCACGAATTGCAAACCGTAGGTGGCGGCTTCATCGTTGTTAGCGGCGAAATTATCATACTGGCCATAATCTACCGAGACGCGAGACGAACCGAAG
>JAPKDI010000068.1 GCA_026421105.1 Alphaproteobacteria bacterium
ACATGGCCAAAAAGAAGAAAGTTGTCGTTCTCGTTCCGTTTGCTTTTGACGAGAACGGTCTATCCAAACGCCGCGCCCAACAAGAATCAGTCGAGTTGGGCCCCGATATCGAATTCGATTATCGCCCGGTCAAGGCCGGGCCTGCCCTTTACGACAGCTATCACGACTCGGTTCTCGCCGATATGTCGATGTTTGAGGCTGGCATCACTGCACAAGAGGACGGCTATGACGCCGTCTGCATAGACACCATGAGCGACTCGGGTCAGAACGGTTTGCGCAGCGTGCTAGATATTCCAGTGATCTCACCGGGCAAGGCTTCTTACCTGATGTGCCTGTTGCTCGGTACCAACTTCGGAGTGTTGACGCAGTGGGACCCCTGGAAGGCGCTCTACAAAAAGACGGTGCGCGAGTATGGGCTCGACCATTTATGCGCTGGTATCCGCTCGCCCAACATCATGCCCGACCCGGAGAACTTACTGGGTGGCAAGGAAGAAGATGTCTTCCCCAAACTGCGTGATGCTGGGATGCAATTGATCGAAGAAGACGGTGCGGAAGCGATCTGCCTCGGCTCGACCACAATGCACGAGTCGCATGCCTATCTTGCGGAGAATTTGCCCGTGCCGGTGATCAACCCGGGGCCGCTGACCTACAAGTTGGCCGAAACGTTGTTGGGTCTGAACTTGACCCACAGCCGCAAGGCCTACCCGCGGCCGACCGTCACCAAATACAACCTGTCGCACGCTATGATGGACGGCGCTGCCGCATACAAGGGCGACGACTAAGCCACCTCAGCCCTATCGAGCGCGCCAATCGCCGGCGCGCTCGACTGCGGCAGCGAGACGCAGCAAGGTCGCCTCCTCAAAATGCCGCCCCATGAACTGCAGCCCGATAGGTAGCCCATCCACCATCGCGCAGGGCACCGAGATTGCTGGCTGGCCAGTGACGTTCGCCTGGCAAACGTTGCCAATCATGTTGAGCGCCATGGTCATGCGCTCAGGAATCGGCGCATCCGGTGCGGGAATCTTGGATGCACGGAACGGCAGGGTCGGCATCACTAGCGCGTCGCACTGCTGCAGCGCACGGTCGTAAGCCGCACGCATTGCAGGACGCAGATTCTGCGCCTTGGCGTAATAGTGCCCGTGATACCGGCGATGCATATGTTCGCCGACCAAAAGTATGGCTTTGATCGGTGGCGGCAGGTCAGCCGCCTGTTGGCGCCAGCCCCGCGCAAAGGCGTCTTGCAGACGCGTGTCGTAAAAACCTTGCCAGCCATGCCCGGCGGCATTGCCGCGCAGCATGTTGGCGCACACGCCCTCCTCAAGAAGCGCCACCAATACATGGGCAGTATCGACATGTTCTGGCACCGATATTTCAACCACCTTGGCCCCGGCGGACTCTAGGGCCGCCACGGTGCCTCGCACCCGATCATCGACGACTGGTTCGCTGGCTCCAAAGCCAAGCGTGGGCCACTCGGTTTGGCCAAAACCTTCTTTCAATACACCAATGGTAAGCCCTTCGACGCCCTGGTCGACCGCGGCGACATAGTCGGTCACGGCGTCCGCGGGCACACCAGCGGCACGCGGATCGAGGGGGTCTGGACCTGCGATCGCAGCCAGCAGACGCGCGCAATTCTCGACTGTGTCGGCCATGGGACCGACATGATCGAGCGAGGGTTCCATCCCCATGCACCCCGTGTAGGGAACCAGACCAAACGTCGCTTTCATACCGACGGTGCCGCACCACGCGGCGGGTATCCGAATGGAGCCGCCTTGATCACCGCCTAAAGCCATCGTGATGTCGCCCGCCGCAATCGCGACACCTGACCCGCACGACGAGCCGCCGGGCGAGCGCGAAGTGTCGTGAGGATTGCGCACGGTGCCAAACGGATGGTCATGGCCCCCCGCTACACCGCAGAGATCGGAAGCCGTAGTCTTGCCGGCAATGGTCGCGCCCGCTTCAAGCAGGCGGGTGACCACTGTCGCGTCGATATCAGGAATAAACCCATCGAGCGTGCGCGAGCCGTTGGCCATCGGCACGCCTGCGACAGCAATCGAATCTTTGACACCAACTCGTGCACCAGCGAGCGGCCCGTCGGCGCGCCCTTTGATATCGGTACGCCAGTACCATGCGTTGTATGGATTGTCCGACGGATCCGGCCGCACACCGGGAGTTCTCGGCCACAGCACATCGGGGCGCCGTTCGGTGAGCCGATCGAGCGCCTGATACGTGCGGAAGGCACCACCCATAATGGCCTGATACTCCGCTGCTTCATCGACATCCATCGCGAGACCGAACTCGTCCGAAAGCGAGAGAATTTCTTCAATGTTGGGGGGACGAGGTCCGACGGCAGTCATGGGCTGTGCTCCTTGCTAAACTCTACGGACGCGACCGTAGCAATGCGTTGCATAAGAACGCCAGCGCAGGAGATTTATGATGATTGCCCCCTACCCTCGCGACCTCGTCGGCTATGGCGGCAATCCGCCGACGGTGACATGGCCAAATGGGGCACGTATCGCGGTCAGCTTTGTACTCAATTACGAGGAAGGCGGCGAGCGCAGCATCATGGATGGCGACGCAGAGTCGGAATCGTACCTGGCCGAGATGAACGGGCTGCCGGGACTACCGGGCCGGCGCAACCAATTCGTTGAGGACATCTTTGAGTACGGCAGCCGCGCGGGATTTTGGCGGATCATGCGCTTGTTCGCCGAACGCAACATTCTGTTCACATCCTGGGCGGTTGGCATTGCCTTGAAGCGCAACCCGGAAGCCGCGGCGGCAATGGTTGAGGCCGGCCACGAAGTGGCGAGCCATCATTGGCGTTGGTTCGACTATGCCGATGTGCCAGAAAACGTTGAGCGCGAGCATATTCAACTCACGATCGACACCATCAAAGAGCTATGCGGCCAACGCCCGCTGGGCTGGTACACCGGCCGTTACAGCAACAACACGTTGCGCCTTTTGATGGAAGAAGGTGGGACGGTCTACGCGTCGGAGTTCTACAACGACGATCTACCGTATTGGATCGATGTCGAGGGGAAACCGCTTTTGATCGTGCCCTACGCGCTCGACACCAACGATTTTAAGTATGCGTTGGCGCCGGGATGGATGTCAGGCGACGATTTCACGCACTACCTGAAGGCCGCGTTTGATCACTTGTATCGCGAAGGCGAACACAGCCCGAAGATGATGTCCATCGGCCTGCATTGTAGGCTAAGCGGTCGGCCCGGACGGGCGGAAGCGTTGGCCAAATTTATGGATTATGTGCAGGAGCACGACGACGTGTGGATCGCACGTCGAATCGATATTGCCCGCCATTGGATGGCGAACCACCAGCCCGGCGGTTAACTACCAGGCGAGTAGTGGGCCCGGTGTTGCCGGTTCGACCGCTTCAAGCGCAATACCCAGCGCCAATAGCGCATCATCTTCACCAACTGGCGCATCCAACGTGAAGCTCAGTGGCAAACCGTTTTCGTCGACACCAGACGGCATGGTAAGACTGGGGATGCCCGCGTTACTTGCCGGACCAGTGTTGCGATCAAACAAATTGATCCCCGGGACGGTGTCACCATCCTCCATTGCGCCCGACTGCGGCTGATCTATCAGGACGGGTAGTACAGGGACCGTCGGATAGATAACGGCATCGACCCGTTGTTCAGCGAAGTAGGTCGTGTAGATTTCTTGCAAGCGCGGGCGATGGACCGTGAGCGCCTCACGATAAACTGATTCCTCTATACCGCCGTCGCCGAGTAGCGGCTCCAATATCTGGCGCACATCGGGACTCCCCACTTCGGCCACGACCGCTGCGAAGTCGAGCCCTGTTTCGTTAGCGGCGAGATAAGCGTTGAGATCGACGACTGCTTCGTACAGCAAGACCGGGAAGTTACCGGCCTTGTGGACAACCTCAACGTCGGGAATGTCGGCATCGACCAGCGTCACACCGTATGATTTGAGCCGCTCCAAGGTTGCCTCGGCGCCTGTGGCGACAGACCTATCAAGGGCATCGAAGAAATGGGCGCGCGGCACCCCGATGCGAATATCCGAAAGGTTGGGCAGCGCAGACGGCGCAACGTCGCGGCCAGCAAGAATACTATCGAGGAGTCGGAGGTCGGCCACTGATCGCGCCATCGGCCCGGCCGTATCGCGACTATGTGAAATCGGCACCACACCGCCGGCTGGATAGCGATCCGTCGTTGGCCTTAGTCCAGCGTTTCCGCAGAACCCAGCGGGAATGCGCACCGAGCCACCCGTATCACTCCCAATACCAGCTGGCGCCAGTCGTGCCCCGACCGCAGCCGCGGTACCGCCGCTACTGCCACCGGCGATACGATCCGGGTCGTAAGGATTCCGTACCGCCCCAAAGCTTGCGTTATTCGACGTACAGCCAAAAGCGAGCTCGTGCAGGTTGCTTTTGCCGAAGACGATTGCACCTGCATCGAGCAGTCGTTGCGCGACCGGCGCGGTACGCTTGACGACGTTATGGCGGAGCGCGTTGGTGCCCCCGGTCGTGACGAGACCGGCGACATCAATATTATCCTTGAGAACGATCGGTACGCCTAATAGCGGCGCTGCATCGCCCTCCGCTCGACGTTTATCTGCACGGCGGGCGTCTGTCAGAATTTGCTCATCGTCGAAAGCAATGAAGGCATTCAGGTCAGTATAATGCCGCGCACGCGAGATCAAAGCGCGTACTAATTCTTCGGCGCTGAAGGTCCTGCTGTTCAGTCCCTCAAGGACATCGACAAGCGTGAGGTCGTGCAGCGCCACGCGGGTAGCCTACACCGGGTGCCTTAGTGCGCCAGCAGGTGGCTGTCTTCGCCTTTCCAGTAGGCGGTAACCGGATCGCCAAAGTCGACAGGACTGTTGAAAAATTCGTCTTCCGATTCGTTGGCAACAACGTGGGCTCCGTTGTCTTTACGCACCATTGTTACTTTCACCCATGTGCCCTGGTACTCGATGCCGTGCACGGTGCCTGCCAACGCATTGGTCTTCTCAGCGCCTTCATGGCCTCGGCTCATGTGGATTTGGTCGCGCCGAATCGAGAAGCCAACATCAGTGCCATTCGTGAGATCGCCCTTTGGCACAGAGAATTTCTCGCCGCTTTTTTCTGAAAGCATTGCGTTGGTACCGTCAGTGCCGTCTACCTGGCCATTGAATACGTTCCAGCCACCCATGAATTCAGCGACATAGCCAGAGACAGGCTGGTTAAATATCTCACGTGCTGAGCCTGCCTGATCGATACGACCATCGTCCATGACGACAATGACATCGGCGAGCGCCAAGGCTTCCGGCTGCGTATGGGTGACGTGAATGAATGTAATGCCAATCTCTTTTTGCAGGCGCCGCAACTCTTCGCGCATTTGCAAACGAAGGAATTCATCGAGCGCCGAAAGCGGCTCATCCAGCAGTAACACTTTCGGGTTGGTAATGAGCGAGCGAGCTAGTGCGACACGCTGCTGTTGCCCACCGGAAAGTTGCGCTGGGACACGATCGGCCAGGTGCGTCATCTGGACGGTTTCAAGAACCTCCATGGCCTTTTTGCGGCGAACCTCTTTGGGCTCGCCTTGGACCTTGAGGCTGAAAGACACGTTATCGACAACCGAAAGGTGGGGGAACAATGCGTAGCTCTGAAACATCATCGAGGTGCCGCGTTGCACCGGCGTCATTCCCTCGACTGCCTGCCCGCCAATCATGACGTTGCCACCCGTGGGATTCTCATGGCCGGCGATCATGCGCAAGATCGTGGTCTTGCCACAACCAGATGGGCCGATCATGCAGCAGTAGGCCCCATCGGGGATGGTCAGGTTAATATCGTTGACCGCATGGGTATCACCAAAATGCTTGGTGAGATTCACCAGCTGTACTTCACCACGACCCTGGCTGCTCATTGACGCGACCTCTCTGCACACCGCCGGACTTAAATATAAACGTCCCGCGGAAAATGGTTCCTGTTGCGACCGTATCCTGCTTCATCGCAGATACCGGAAAGCGCGAAAACTAGGTTGCGCCCTATACCAAGTCAACCCGCAACCTCGGCAACATTACCGCAATTTCCGGGCGTTTTTGGCAGATCACGCGCATGTGGAATCACCGTCCCTGGTTTGACAACTAAGAGCGGCATGAAGAGAGTCCGCGCCAACGCCCTAGACGGCCAATCCCCACCGCGGAGCCCTGATGATCGAAGAACTCAAGACCGGCAAAACCGAACAGGAACGTGAAGAGGCCGATCAAAAGGTCCGCCAAACGGTTGAAAGTATCATTGCCGACGTGAAGGCGCGCGGCGACGCAGCGGTCCGGGATTTATCGGAGAAATTCGACAAATGGGGTCCGGAATCCTACCGACTGAGCGCGGCACAGATTGACGAAGTGGTGGCCTCGGTGGCCCCACAGACTGTCGAGGACATTAAATTCGCCCAAACCCAGATCGCCAACTTTGCCCAGAAACAGCTCGAGTCACTGCACGATATCGAGGTGGAAACGCTGCCGGGTGTAGTGCTCGGTCACAAAAACCTGCCCGTCGACTCGGTCGGGTGCTATGTCCCGGGCGGGCGCTACCCGATGGTGGCCTCGGCCCACATGAGCGTGTTAACCGCCAAAGTCGCAGGTGTACGCCGGGTTGTAGCCTGTACGCCACCAATCAACGGCAAGCTGCCGGCCGAAACCAT
>JAPKDI010000069.1 GCA_026421105.1 Alphaproteobacteria bacterium
CTGGTGGAGCCAGGCGGAATCGAACCGCCGACCTCTTGAATGCCATTCAAGCGCTCTCCCAACTGAGCTATGGCCCCGGGCGCCGACCTTTTGTAGCCTGCGGCTCGGAACCTAGGGCCGCTCTGGCCCTGAATCAAGCCCGGGAAACGGGTTCTCTAGGGGAGGCAATTGTCCCCGCCGGAGACTGGGTTCATCATGGCGAAAATGGAGAGCGCTATGGCTGAGACTCTACCTCACGCAATGTTGCCCCGTGCCAACCACGATGAACTTGCCGGACAGCAGTTCGTTCAGGCGATGAAGGTGCACGTGTCGTCCAAGATCACATCCGGGAACCACAAGATTTACGATCAGGTTGCGCGACCCAAGTTCGAGAAAGAGAAGAGACGATCGCCGCGCTCCCGGCATGAGGTACGCCGCCTGATGGAGGATGAGCCCTATCATCAAATGTGGGGCTCCCTGATGCGTCTCGGTCAAGAGCTGATGTGGGATACGGTCATCGATAGCGTGGACCGGCAGCTAGAGGACCTTATCGCGCGATCTCGGCCCAAAGGGGCCCGCGGGTCCCTGACCCTCAATCCGACGTTGGAACAACCACGCTATTTGGCGGCGGTAGATCAACATGGACAACCCGGCAGCTATTACACGGACACGTGCGACGACGATGTGCGCGCCGGCGCGATTCTCGACCGCGGGGCCTCGATCTATCACTTCGGGGGTGCCGGTGGCATCGGGATGGAAGGTCGTGGGCGAACGCTGCTCCAGTTCCTATTCGAGAAATACCCTGATCTAAAACCGAAGACGATTGTCGATATCGGCTGCTCGGTTGGTGCGAGCACGGTCCCTCTCGCCAAGTTCTATCCCAACGCCAAGGTATACGGGGTTGATACCGGAGCACCTATGCTTCGCTACGCCCACGCGCGCGCTGAAGCGCTTGGCGTCCCGGTTCACTATGCACAGCAAAGCGGCGAGAACCTCGATTTTCCCGACGAGAGCGTCGATCTTGTAGTCTCGCTCGTGATGCTTCACGAGACCAGTACCAAAGCACTGCCGCGGATCATGTCCGAGTGCTATCGGGTCTTGAAACCTGGCGGCGTGGTCGCGCACCTCGAAGTACCCGTGCGTTACGACCACATGCCGAATCTCATGGAGCAAACGCTCCGCGACTGGCAGACCTATTATAACGACGAGCCGTTTTGGGGTCGGGTTTGCGAAACCGATCTCATTGATTCGCTCGGCGTCGCCGGGTTTGACGATGTGTTCGAAGGCTTTCAGAAACAGACGGTCGACCCGCGTCTCGGAGAAACGGGGTTTACGAAAGTGGCTGATTCACGACCCGGACATTGGTATGTCGCGGCGGGGATGAAATCGTAGGGGACCTTTTTTTCGCGCCGCGCTTTGGCGCGGCTATTCGCTCGTCCTATTATCGATGGCCACCGGGCGTCAGAACCGATCTTCTTTTAACCCAGCAATCACTGTGCTAGACAAGCGCTCGCGCCGCCGCGCTGCAGTAACCTCCTGTCGAAAATGACGGCCTTTCAGTCCCACCCCATTCGTGACCCCCTGCTCGGCACAATTGCCGTTTCAGGGGACAAATCGATCTCACATCGCGCGCTCATTTTCGGTGCGATGAGCGTCGGAGAAACGACGATTACTAATTTGCTTGAGGGCGACGATGTCCTGCGCACGGCCGCGGCGGTACGCGCGCTAGGTGCGGAGGTGGATCGGCGTTCGGACGGCACCTGGTCTGTACACGGATGCGGGGTAGGCGGACTCCACGAATCGGCCGAAGTCCTGGACCTTGGAAATTCGGGCACCGGCGTACGTCTTTTGATGGGCCTGGCCGCGACGTTGCCTTTCACCACCTTTTTCGCCGGCGATTCGTCGCTGTCCCGCCGCCCGATGGGCCGGGTCATGACACCGCTTGAAAAGTTTGGCGCCACATTCGTCAGCCGGGAAGGATTGCTGCCATGTGCCGTCTACGGCGCGAAAAATCCGCCGCCGATCGAACACCAGATGACCGTCGCGAGCGCACAGGTAAAGTCCGCTATCTTGCTCGCCGGGCTCAACGCGCCAGGTGAAACCGCTGTGGTCGAGACCGTGCCGACCCGAGACCACACGGAGCGCATGTTGCGGGCCTTTGGCGCAGAAGTCCGCACGGAAGAGACGGGCGCTGCCCGTCGGATCACCGTTGTCGGGCAACCCGAATTGATCGGTCGCGCCGTGCATGTACCGGTAGATCCATCCTCGGCCGCGTTCTTCGTCGTCGCGGCAACCTTGATCGAAGGGTCCGACGTCACTATCGAGCGGGTCAGCATGAACCCACTTCGGGCAGGCCTCTTTGAAGTGCTGCAAGAGATGGGCGCCAACATTACGCTGACCAATACCAGCGACCTCAACGGAGAACCGGTGGCCGACCTCCGTGTCCGCGCCGCGCCTTTGCACGGTATCGATGTATCGCCGACGCGCGCGCCAAGCATGATCGACGAATATCCGGTTCTCGCCGTTGCCGCAGCTCATGCGAGGGGCGATACCGTGATGCGCGGGTTGGAGGAATTGCGCGTAAAGGAGAGCAACCGGCTGAGCGCCATCGCGGGGGGACTGATCGCCTGCGGCGTTAGCGTAGAGGCATCGTATGATAGCCTCGTTGTTCACGGATGTGGCGGCGACGTTCCAGGCGGGGGCCAGGTCACCACGCACCACGACCACCGAATTGCGATGGCTTTTGCAGTCTTGGGTTTTGCTGCGCGCCGACCGGTGACCATCGATGACGACCAAATGATTGGGACAAGCTTTCCAACCTTTACCGCCCTGGCTGAAGGCCTTGGCGGGAGACTGGTGCCCCTGAGCAAATGATCGTTGCGATTGACGGCCCCGCGGCCGCCGGCAAGGGTACCCTCGCGCGTCGGATCGCCGAGGCACTTGGATTCGCCCACCTTGATACGGGCGCCCTCTACCGTGCGGTGGGTTTGGGCGTGCTGCGCGCAGGTCAGGACCCGGCCGACGCCCATGCGGCGCTTGCCGTCGCGGAAGCGCTCGACCCGGCTGGCCTGTCCGATCCTGTATTGCGCGAGGAAGAGACCGGCAAAGCCGCCTCAATCGTCTCGGTTCACCCTCAGGTTCGGGCTGCATTGCTCAAATTCCAGCACAATTTTGCGCGGAACCCGCCAAATGGGGCCGCTGGCGCCGTATTGGAGGGTCGGGATATTGGAACCGTCGTGTGCCCGGACGCTGACGTGAAACTCTTCATTGATGCCGATTTGGAGGTTCGCGCTGAGCGTCGCCTGGCCGAACTCCGCGCCCAGGACCGGTCCCAGACCCTCGGCGTAGTACGTGCCGAAATGGCAGCGCGCGATGAAAGGGATCGAAATAGGGCGAATTCGCCTCTAGAGGCGGCGCCTGACGCGCACTTGCTCGATACAACGGTTTTGGATATAGACGGGGCATTCGAAGCTGCCATGAAGGTTATTGGCGGCGCCGAAAGGTAGCCAGATCGTAGGTTTTTCGGTCGGCTTCATTACCAGCGGAAAAGTTTGGTCGCATCCCGTGTGCTGGAAGTCCGTACTTCATGCGGCTCGAGGCATTTAACCCGTTCTTGTCGGACGGTTGGCCAAACAGAAAAGGATGAAATCCATGTCGGAAACGACGCAAGAGGCCATGACCAACACCGGTGAAAATTTCGCTGCCCTTCTTGAAGAATCACTCGGCGCCAACGAGGAACTTGAAGGTTCCGTTATCAAGGGTGTCGTCGTTGCAATTGAAAACGATGATGCGGTGGTCGATGTCGGATTGAAATCCGAAGGGCGCGTTGCGCTAAAAGAATTTTCTCTGCCGGGACAGCCGGCTGAAATCAAAGTGGGCGATACCGTCGAGGTCTATCTCGAGCGTATGGAAAACCGGAACGGCGAAGCCGTTCTGAGTCGCGAAAAGGCCCGTCGCGAAGAATCCTGGGAAAAACTCGAAGAAGCGTTCGAAAAAACCGAGCGGGTCACCGGACATATCTTTGGGCGAGTCAAAGGCGGCTTCACTGTTGATCTTTCCGGCGCCGTCGCGTTCCTGCCTGGCAGCCAGGTCGACATCCGGCCTGTGCGCGATGTCGCGCCGCTGATGAACTCACCGCAGCCCTTCCAAATTCTCAAGATGGATCGCCGTCGCGGCAACATCGTTGTTTCACGCCGCGCCGTTCTGGAAGAAACCCGTGCCGAGGCACGGTCCGAGCTGCTCAACACGTTATCCGAGGGTCAAGTCCTCGAGGGCGTGGTCAAAAACATCACCGACTACGGTGCGTTCGTCGACCTCGGCGGTATCGACGGTCTCTTGCACGTCACCGACATGGCATGGCGCCGCATCGCGCACCCATCTGAGGTGCTGAACATCGGTGAGACTGTCAAAGTTCAGGTCATCAAAGTGAACCCCGAGAGCCAGCGGATTTCACTGGGCATGAAGCAACTTGAATCCGATCCGTGGGACGGTGTCGAGGTCAAGTTCCCAGTAAGCGCCAAATTCACGGGCCGTGTCACCAATATCACTGACTACGGCGCGTTCGTTGAACTTGAACCAGGCATTGAAGGCCTGGTCCACGTCTCCGAAATGAGCTGGACGAAGAAGAACGTGCATCCAGGCAAGATCGTGTCGACCAGCCAGGAAGTAGAAGTCGTCATCCTCGACGTTGACCCCGCAAAACGTCGGATCAGCCTGGGCCTCAAACAGACCATGGACAATCCATGGGAAGCGTTCGCGGCTGGCAATCAAGTTGGCACCCTCGTCGAAGGCGAGATCAAGGGCATCACGGAATTCGGGTTGTTTGTTGGCCTTGAGGACGGCGTAGACGGCTTGGTCCATCTGTCCGACATCACTTGGAGCGGTTCGGGCGAAGAAGCTGCGGCCCAGTATCAAAAAGGCCAAACGGTGAAGGCCAAGGTTCTCGATGTAAGCATTGAGAAGGAACGCATCAGCCTTGGCATCAAGCAACTTACCGACGATCCGTTCGAGTCTGCCTCGGATGGCCTCAAGAAGGGTGCGACCGTTACCTGCACTGTGTCTGAAGTGAAAGAGGGTGGGATCGAAGTGATCCTCCCGACTGGATTATCAGCCTTTGTTCGTCGTTCGGACCTATCGCGAGATCGCTCGGACCAGCGGCCCGACCGGTTTGCGCCGGGAGACAAGGTTGACGCCAGGATCATGTCGATCGACCCCGATAGCCGGAAGGTCAGTATCTCGATCAAGGCACTCGAAGTCGCAGAAGAAAAAGCGGCGCTCAAACAGTTTGGGTCCTCCGATAGCGGCGCTAGCTTGGGCGATATTCTTGGCGCCGCCATTCGCGACAAGGAAGAGCAGTCCGAAGACAACGAATAGGGACTGACGCCGTGACGCTCGACGCGGACGGGATCGTCGCCCGACGACGCCTGCGTCGGCGTCTGGCATTTTGGCGGGTATTGGCCCTTGTAGTCATCGCTGCCTTTGGCTTGGTAGGTCTGGCTTTGGTGACTGGGTTTGACCCGGTTGGCAACCGCCCACACATCTTACGCGTGGTGGTGAGCGGCGTTGTCGTTAGCGACGAAACCATTTTGAACGGCCTGGATGCTGCCGCAGACGATCCCGCTGTCTCTGCCGTATTGGTCGTGATCGACACCCCCGGCGGGACAACGACCGGGGGTGAATCGATCTACCGCGAGCTACGGCGCATTGGAGAAAATGGCGTGCCGATGGTCGCGGTGATCCGAAACGTTGGTGCGTCGGCGGGCTACATGATTGCGCTAGGCACCGACCGCATATACGCCCTAGAAACGTCGATCACTGGCTCGATTGGCGTCTTGCTCGAAACTGCCGAAGTGAGCGGTCTCCTCGAACGCCTTGGGGTTACGGCGGAGACATTTCGCAGCGGACCGCTTAAGGGCCAACCCACGCCCTTTGCCCCGCTCAACGATCAAGCGCGTGCCGCCACACAATCGCTGATCGACGATATATACAACTGGTTCCTTGCCGTGTTCGCCGAACGTCGGGGTCTTCCGCTCGACGTCGCTCGTGTCCTCGCCGACGGGCGCGCCTACACGGGCCGCCAAGCGCTCGCCCTCGATTTGATTGACGCCATCGGTGACGAACGCAAAGCGCTTCAGTGGCTTACTGAGTCTCAAGGAATCCCAGGGGATCTACCGATTATTGACCTAGATCGTGAGGACGATCCAGGGACGTTTTTCGATCTAATTACCAGTCTGACCAGGGAAACGCTTTTTTCAGAACGACTTAGGCTTGACGGCCCGATTTCGGTTTGGCACCCTGCGCAGAATTAGCGTGTAATATCAGTGCATTATAAGAATTTTTGAGGGGGGTGACGCGGTGGTCAAATCTGAACTCATCATACGTCTTGCGGAAATGAACCCGCACCTCTATCAGCGCGATATTGAGCGGATTGTCTCGGCGATTTTTGAAGAGATCTCCGTCGCTTTGGCGCAGGGCGACCGGGTCGAGCTCAGAGGGTTTGGCGCTTTTTCCGTGAAACAACGCGCCGCACGCGTGGCCCGTAACCCGCGAACCGGCGAAGCCGTTCAAGTTACCGAAAAACACGTCCCCTTCTTCAAGACCGGCAAAGAGCTGCGGCAAAGCCT
>JAPKDI010000070.1 GCA_026421105.1 Alphaproteobacteria bacterium
CGGGTATGCCGTAGAGACGCACGCTTACCTCGGTGATCACCCCCAAGGTGCCTTCGGAACCGACGAATAACCGCGTGAGGTCGTATCCGGCAGACGATTTCCGGGCGCGCTGCGCAGTTTTGACGATGCGCCCGTCGGGCATGACCACCGTGAGGCCGAGGACGTTCTCGCGCATAGTGCCGTAGCGCACGGCGTTGGTGCCCGAGGCACGCGTCGCGCTCATGCCGCCGAGGGAGGCGTCTGCACCAGGATCGATCGGGAAGAAAAGGCCGGTGTCGCGCAGGTGCGCGTTGAGTTGCTTGCGTGTAACGCCCGCCTCCACAGTGCAATCCAAGTCTTCGGCATTAACCTGAAGCACCTCGTTCATCTGCATCATGTCGATCGAGACGCCGCCCTGGATAGCGACAACGTGCCCCTCGAGCGAGGTGCCAGCGCCAAACGGGATAATGGGCACACTGTGCGCCGCGCAAATCGTGACGACCTCAGCTACTTCTTCGGTCGAGTGAACAAAAACTACCCCGTCGGGGTCGCGATTAGGATGGTAGGACTCATCCTTACCGTGATAGGCCCGGACCGAAGCTGACGTAGTGAAGCGATCACCCAGGAGCGCCGCCAGCGCCTCAAAGGCCGGCGCAAAATCTTCCGGGCGGGTGGTCCGTACGGGTGCATCGTGCATGGCATACCTCTTTGGGATCGGGACCGAGTGTAACGGCGCGGATCGATCTCCCGCAACGACGGTTCACATGGTGGGGAGCGGTGACTATGATTACCCCGCATGGAGTTTGAAGCCCCGATTGTGGTCGCCGACGGCGGCAAGGTCCGCAAGGAATGGATCGACTACAACGGCCACATGAATGTCGCCTTCTACGTCTTGGCATTCGACCTGGCCCTGGACGTCGTCTATCAGCGGATGGGAATCGGCGAGCCCTACCGGGAGAAAACCAATCACACGACCTTTTCTCTGGAAGGTCATACCCATTGGCTGCGGGAGATGCGCTTGGACGACCCGATGCGCTTCACGACCCGGTTATTGGACTGGGACGCCAAACGGCTGCACATCTACATGGAAATGTTCCACGCCGAGCAAGATTACCTGGCGTCGACGTATGAAATGGTCACCATGCATATCAATCTAGAGGAACGGCGCTCCGCACCCTTCCCGCAGGCAATGCAGGATGTGTTTCGCAAGGTGCACGAGTCACAGGGTGACTTGCCCGCACCTCTTTATGCGGGAACAACGGTTGGGATTCGCCGCAAATGACCACAGTACGTATCGTTCGGTTGGGATTGCTCGCCATGGGCCTTGGGCTTGTGTTGACAATGGCACCCCTTGCGGTGACGCCAGCACATGCGAGCTGCGTCGACCCCGCCAGGCCCGGGGTCACGTGGCGGCGTTGCGATTTCAGCGGGAGCAATCTCGCCGGGATTGATGTTAATGGCGGCTCGCTCGCCGGCGCACGGTTTCTCCGGTCGAATTTGGTTGGCGCGACATTCAGTGGGTCCAACATCGACCGGGCCAAGTTCGTCACGGCCGACATGACCGACGCAATCTTTGACGGCACACGCGCGCGCGGCACTGATTTCACCAAAGCCAACCTCACGCGCGCCTCGTTCAACGGCGCGGATTTGCGCCGGGCGCGGTTTTTCGAAGCGATCTTGATAGACGCGGACTTTACCGGTGCCCAGCTTGAAGGCGCAGATCTTTTGAATGCTAATCTTTCTGGCGCAACTTGGACCGACGGCGAAACGGTGTGCGCAACGGAGTCGATCGGGCGATGCAAGTAGCCCGCAACGCCATGCCGGTGGACGCCTGAGCGCATGAAGACGCGCGAGGCGATTGCTTATATCCGCGGTGGCTGGCACCACTTCACGCATAACGACCAAATTAAACTGTCGATCCTGGCGCTGATCATCGGCGTCGGCGTGGCCTACGGCGCACTTGGATTCCGGATTGGCATCGAAGCCATCCAGAGCGAAACCTTCGGTCTGCCTTTACACAACGGGTTCCACCTTGTCGCCCAACTGCCTTGGTGGTTGGTACTGGCCGTGCCGACGCTCGGCGGGTTAGCGATTGGGTTGTTTGTTTACTATGTGATGCCAGATCGGCGTGCCTATGGCGTGGCCGACGTGATTGAGGCGGGTGCGCTACACGGTGGGCGGATGGATGCAGTGACCACCATCAAGGCGGCGGCGCTGTCACTTGGTTCGCTCGGCGTTGGCGCATCGGTTGGACGCGAGGGGCCGGTGATCCATTTGGGCGCGGGGCTTGCCTCGTGGGTCGCCCAGAAACTTCACTTGAACCCTTCGCTCTCGCTGACACTCTTGGGCTGCGGCCTCGCCTCTGCGATCGGCGCGTCGTTCAATGCGCCCATTGCAGGCGTGTTTTTCGCGCTTGAAGTGGTGATCGGGCATTATGCCCTGAATACGTTTGCACCGATCGTCATTGCCTCGGTTGCGGGCACCGTGATTTCGCGCATCCATCTGGGCACGTTCCCCGCCTTTGTCGTCCCGACCTACGACATTGCGTCCTTCTTTGAGTTTCCGGCGTTCATTCTATTGGGCTTGGTCTGCGGCGTGGCCGCGATCGCGTTCATTCGCTCGATCTCTCTGGCCGACGACGTGGTCAACCGGATCGGGTGGCCGATTTGGATCCGACCGATGGTCGGGGGCGCGCTAATCGGTGGCACAGCGATCTTTCTGCCGCAAGTGTTAGGCGTCGGTTATGCAGCCACTAACGCCGCGCTCCAGGCCACGTTGCCGCTGTGGCTGATGCTTGCCTTGATCGTTGCGAAAACAGTAACCACCGGCATCTCGGTAGGCAGTCGGTTTGGGGGTGGCGTGTTTTCCCCTTCGCTTTTCGTGGGCGCGATGGTGGGCGGATCGTTCGGCGTCATCGCTGGTGCCATCTTCCCCGACCTGGCGGCCTCGCCCGGGTTCTACGCAATGGTCGGCATGGGCGCTGTCGCCGCACCCGTGATCGGCGCCCCAATCTCCACTATCCTGATCGCGTTCGAACTGACCGGCGAGTTCTCGGTCGTGATTGCCGCAATGGTGGCGATTACCATTTCAACGATGATTTCGCAGGCCGTGGTCGGGCGCTCGTTCTTCCATGGGCTGCTCAAGCGCCGCGGGATCGTTATTCGGACCGGTCGATTCGAACAATTGCTCACCGCGACCCACGTCGGCGATTTGATGACCGATCAATACGAGATTGTTGAAGAGACCGCGCGCGCCAGCGAAATCCGCCAAACAATGGAAAACGCCCGCTACGGAGATTTTTTCGTCGTCGACGCTGAGGCGCGGCTGGTCGGGTCCCTCGCTTTTACGTCTTTACGCGGGGTGTCGCTCGATCCTGAACTCGATCACCTGATCAATGCCCGGGATTTTGCGCGGCTCAACCCGCCGATGCTGTGTGCCGGCGATGATCTTGAGGATGCCCTCAAGATCATGGCCCGCCACCAGGAAGACAGCCTGCCGGTGGTGAATGATCGAGAAGCCCGGAAGGTGGTTGGCATCCTGCACCACAAGACCGCACTGATGGCCTACAACCAGGCCCTGTTGCGGGCCCGCGCTGAAGAGCACGACGAAGATACCGATCGGCCCTAAGGCGCCCGCGAACCTGTGAGGCGCCGACGCGCTGTGGTATGAATGGCCGGACCGATGTCCGACCCCTTCGATCTTGACGACATACCCTTTGATGATTCGGCGCCTGCCGTGCAGCCGGGCGGTATCGCCGCGCGCGCCATGGCCGCCGCCGCACCCGCCGAACCGCCCTACCTGAAAACCCTCAACGAAAGCCAGACCGAGGCGGTGGTGACCACCGATGGCCCCGTACTGGTTTTGGCCGGCGCCGGGACCGGCAAGACCCGCGTTTTGGTCACCCGAATTGCGCACATTTTGAACCTCGGTTTGGCCAAACCGTGGGAAATCCTTTCAGTGACATTTACCAACCGTGCGGCGCGGGAAATGAGTGATCGCGTGGGCGACCTGGTGGGTGGTGCTGTGGATGGGATATGGCTTGGCACCTTCCACTCTATCGGGGTGCGCATCCTGCGCCAGCACGCCGAGCTTGTGGGACTGAAGAACAACTTCACCATCATCGACCGTGACGACCAATTACGCGTGCTCAAGCAACTCCTGAAAGCCGAGAACATCGACGAGAAACGGTGGCCGGCGCGCGCATTGGGCAGCATCATCGATCGGTGGAAGGACCGCGGCATGACCTGGCAGCAGGTGCAGCACGAAGATGCTGGTGAGTTTGCGATGGGCAAGACCACGGCGCTCTACCGCGAGTACCAGCAGCGCCTGTTGACCCAGAACGCGGCGGACTTCGGTGACTTGTTGTTGCACTGCTTGACGCTATTTACCGAGCACAAAGACATCCTCGACATCTATCAGCGGCGGTTCCGCTACATCTTGGTGGACGAGTACCAAGACACCAACGTGGCGCAGTACCTTTGGCTCCGGCTCTTAGCGCAAGAGCAGAAGAACATTTGTTGCGTCGGTGACGATGACCAGTCGATCTATGGTTGGCGCGGCGCAGAGGTCGGCAACATCTTGCGCTATGAAGAAGATTTTGCGGGCGCCAAGGTGATCCGCCTGGAGCGCAATTACCGCTCGACCCCGCACATCCTGGCAGCTGCCTCAGCGTTGATCGCCCACAACGAGGGACGATTAGGGAAAACGCTCTGGACCGACATGACCGAGGGCGAGAAAGTCCGGGTGCGCGGCTTTTGGGATGGCGAAGAGGAAGCACGCGCGATCGCGGAGGATGTCGAGGATCTGCAGCGCAAGGGCCACAAGTTGGATGAGATTTCCATCTTGGTGCGGGCGGGCTATCAGACGCGTGAGTTTGAAGATCGCTTTCTGACGATCGGCGTGCCCTATCGTGTGATCGGTGGACCGCGATTCTACGAACGCCGCGAGATCCGCGACGCGATCGCCTATTTACGTGTCGTCAGCCAACCGGAAGACGGTATGGCCTTTGAACGCATCGTCAATGTGCCCAAACGAGGCCTCGGCGAGGTGACAGTGCAGGCCATGCATAAAGTTGCCCGTGCAGCGCAATCGGCTTTGTTGCAGGCGGCGCAAGAACTGCTCGGCACCGACGAGCTACGCGCCCAGGCGCGCACCTCACTGGGCAATCTGTTGGAGAATTTCGCGCGGTGGCGGGCGATGAAAGACCAACTCTCGCTGCCCGAGCTGGTCGAGACCGTTTTGGACGAGTCGGGCTACACCGAAATGTGGCAACGCGACAAATCGATCGACGCGCCAGGTCGCCTCGACAATTTGCGCGAGTTGGTGCACTCGGTGGGCGAGTACGAATCGCTGACCGACTTCCTCGATCACGTCAGCCTCGTGATGGACCATGACACTGGGCCCGACCAGGACATGGTCAACATGATGACGCTTCACGCCGCGAAGGGACTGGAGTTCGACACGGTCTTCTTGCCAGGGTGGGAGGAAGGCCTATTTCCCAATCAACGCTCACTCGATGAGGGCGGCACGACCGCGTTGGAGGAAGAACGACGTCTAGCACATGTTGGGATGACCCGCGCCCGGAAGATGCTGCGTATTTCGTTCGCGCAGAGCCGGCGCACCTTCGCCGAGTGGCAGAGCGCCATCCCATCGCGGTTTATCGACGAGCTGCCGATCGAGAGCGTCGAAGTGGCGGCGGAGACGTCCGTTTGGGGTCAGGCTTATAGCCGTAACGATGACGAAACCTATGGTGAGCCCGTCGAGAAGCCATGGGACAGCCCGGGCCGCCGCCGCATGCGCCGACGGAGCAACCGTGGTGTCACGCGCGATGGTCAGCTGATCGAGGCCCGCGCCGAACTGGTCGATTTTGACGCGCGACCGACGGGAACCTTCTCCGAAGGAGACCGCGTGTTTCACCAAAAGTTCGGCTATGGCCAGATCGAGTCGATCGACGGCAATCGCTTGGAGATTCAGTTTGATAAGGCTGGCTCTAAGAAAGTGATCGACTCTTTCGTTCGGCCCGCATGATCCGCCACCCGCGGTAGCGCCGCGATGTCCACGTGGGAAACCTCGGTGTACACCGAGACCGAGCGCTGTGAAGCCGTAGAAGCGGCCTTGGAGGCGGCCTTGGACGAGATTCTGCTGGCGCTAACCCGGTTTGAAGACGGCACCGCCTGGCGCGTCACCGCCCTCACATCAAGCGAGCCCGATAACGAATTGCTATCCCGACTCGATCTCGCGCTCCAACGCGACGAGACCGTCGCCGCCCCGATCAAGGTGCCGGACCAAGATTGGGTGGCCAAGGTGCAGCGCGACATGCCGCCGATCCTGGCAGGCCGCTATTGGGTTCACGGCAGTCATGTCGCCGGCCCAGGGCCGCTGGGCACCATTCCGATTCTCGTCGATGCCGCATCAGCGTTTGGTACCGGACATCACGAATCGACGAAGGGGTGCCTGTTGATGCTCGACCGGTTGGGGCGCCACCTGCGGCCTCGCCGTGTCCTCGATATCGGCACCGGCACCGGCATCTTGGCGATCGCTGCGGCAAAGACATGGCGTATGCCGGTCTTGGCAAGCGACTTTGACCCCGAAGCGATCCGCGTTGCCGGCCG
>JAPKDI010000071.1 GCA_026421105.1 Alphaproteobacteria bacterium
CACAGTAAGGAAGGCGATTTTGCTCGCCTCTCCAAAGAATATTCGGATATGGGGCCGGCGGTGGAGATTGCCAAGCAGCTTCACTCCTTGCGAAGTGAAGTGGTTGGGCTGGAAGAGATTCTCGCCGATGCTGACGTTGATGCCGAGATGCGTGGCATTGTGAACGAGGAACTCAAGGGACACGCCGAGGCACTCCCGAAAATTGAACAACAGCTTCAAGTTCTGCTCTTGCCCAAAGACGAAGCCGACGAACGCAACGCAATCCTTGAGGTGCGAGCTGGCACGGGCGGCGACGAAGCCGCTATTTTTGCCGCTGATCTGATGCGAATGTACCAACGCTACGCCGAAGCACGGGGTTGGAAGTTCGAGGTGATGTCGGTCTCAGAGAATGATGTTGGCGGCTACAAAGACGGATCGGCCACGATCTCGGGTCGTGGCGTTTTCGAGCGCATGAAATTTGAGTCAGGAGTGCACCGAGTGCAACGTGTACCGGTCACTGAATCAAGTGGACGAATCCACACGTCAACCGCCACCGTTGCTGTTCTGCCAGAGGCCGAAGAAGTTGATATCCAGATCGACGAGAAAGACATTCGTGTCGACGTCTACAGGGCGTCGGGCCCAGGCGGTCAATCAGTGAACACGACGGATAGTGCGGTCCGCATCACCCATCTTGAGACAGGTATCATGGTGACGCAGCAAGACGAAAAGTCGCAGCACAAGAATCGAGCGAAAGCGATGAAGATCATGAGGGCGCGTCTTTACGAGGCCGAGAGGATGGCGCGGGATTCTAAGCGCGCTGCGGCACGAAGAAATCAGATCGGCAGTGGCGATCGGTCAGAGAGAATTAGAACCTATAATTTTCCCCAGAACCGGGTCACCGACCATCGGATCAACCTCACGCTCCACAAGCTTGATCGGATCATTCTCGGTGAAGGCCTCGATGAAATGATCGACGAACTCGCGTCCGAGGATCAGGCGGCTCGTCTGGCCGAACTGGACGGCGGCAATGCCGGGTGATTTGTCTGTCGACGATCTAATCATTCGAGGCAGCCGCAAACTTGCTGCGTGCAAGATCGACAACCCACGCAGTGAAGCTGGGCTCCTCTTGCGCCTTGCTGCAAACCTTACGCGTGAGGAAGTCATGGTCGGTGGATCGCGACCGGTCGACCGTGGTTCGGCGCAGGTATTTCATAGCTATATATCGCGCCGTGGGCACGGCGAACCGGTATCGAGAATTAGAGGCCGCCGCGAGTTCTGGAGTCTCGAATTCGAGATCACGCCGGCAACGTTGGACCCGCGGCCCGACAGCGAGGTGCTTGTCGCTGCGGTAGTGCGCCTGCTGGCCGATCGGGGCATGAATTCACCCAGCGTGCTCGATCTCGGCACCGGCAGTGGATGCCTCTTGATTGCTCTGCTTTCTGAACTTCCAGAAGCGACGGGTGTCGGCGCGGATATCGACGCGGAAGCGATATCGATGGCGCGTCGCAACGCCGCAACGATTGGCGTCGACCGTCGCGCGACGTTTGTGGCGTCAAATTGGGGTTCGGCGATTGCCGGACAATTCGACGTGGTGATTTCTAATCCTCCTTACATACCGACCCATGTGATCCCGGAACTCGATTCGACGGTACGGGGGTTTGATCCGGTTCTTGCTCTTGATGGTGGGAAAGATGGGTTGTTTTGCTATCGGGCGATAGCTGGCGCGTTGCCGAATCTTCTAGCGGCAGGCGGTTTGGCCGCATTCGAGGTCGGCGAGGGACAGTCACTCGAAGTGATGTCGATCTTGCGCGCGGCGGGTCTGCAAGCCATCGCCGAATGGCCAGATCTCGCGGGGATCCAGCGATGCGTTACCGGTACTTTCTACTGAATCGGGGAGAAAAAGAGTTGGATTGGTCGTGCTAGCGGGCTAGGTTCATACTTGGATAATACATCGGAAGCGACCTGAGGTTAGGCCGAGGTTATCCCAGCGCAAACCAGCAACGACGTTATTTGGCGGACCGTTTGTCCCCCAACCGCTGGGTAGTGCAGCAGGAAACAACAACGAGAATTGTAGTTATGAGACAAGGATCCGGTTCGAGGCGTTCGCGCGGGCGCTCCAACAATGGCAAGCGCTCATTCGGCCAAGGGCCCAATCGGAGCTTCGAGAGCAACGGTCCGGGCGTTAAATTGCGCGGCACCGCGGCACAGGTCTTCGAAAGGTACCTAGCCCTTGCGCGGGATGCGTCCTCCAGTGGAGATCGGGTTGCTTCTGAAAACCTCTACCAGCATGCGGAGCATTATTACCGGCTTCACAGCGCGGGTAACGCTGAACGCAAGCTAAAGACCGAGAGCGAACGCGTCGAGGAAGAGGATCGGCAGGACGAGGAGGGTGCGGCAGCTGAAGCCCGCGAAGTTGCAGTGCCTAAAGTTGAGGCAGCTGAGGTCGTCGAGCCCCCACCGACTGAAACATCAGAATCTGAGACGGCGGAGGCTTCTGAAGAGGCGCCTACGCCCGCTCCGAAGCCACGCCGGCGTCGGCGGGCTACGCCCAAGGACACTGAGGCAGAAACTTCGGCCTAGAGCCCGTTCTGCCTCTTGTGTTGCCGAGGCGCAACACTATCTACTAGGCGATTTGTTGCTCTAGGGGCGTTACCCGAGGAGCACGATACCATCGTCGATGTAGGTCATCATGGATCTTGAGAAATACACTGATCGGTTAAAGGGGTTCGTGCAGGCCGGGCAAACGCTTGCGTTGAGCCGAAACCACCAGCGGTTCACACCCGAGCATCTGCTGTGCGTTCTGATCGAGGACAAAGAAGGACTGGCCGCGAACCTCATTACGGCCGCAGGTGGGCGCCCGAAGGAAGTCCGTGCCGGGACCGACGCCGCTCTGTCGAAGCTGCCGAGTGTCGAAGGTGGTGGTGCCGGGCAGGTCTATTTGGCGCCGGAAACGGCACGTCTGTTTGAGGCCACCGAGAAAATTGCCGAGAAAGCCGGCGACCGATTTGTTACGGCCGAGCGTTTGCTGCTCGCGCTCGCAATGGCGAAGGAGACGCCTTCTGGCGGAATTCTGGAAAACGCCGGGGTCAGCCCTCAAGCACTTAACACTGCTATCAATGATGTGCGCAAAGGCCGAACCGCGGATAGTGCAGGGGCGGAGAATCAATACGATGCTCTGAAGCGCTATGCGCGCGAACTCACAGCGGTTGCTGAGGAAGGCAAGCTTGATCCCGTAATCGGACGCGATGAGGAAATACGTCGCACGATTCAGGTGCTGTCTCGTCGTACCAAGAATAATCCTGTGCTTATTGGCGAACCCGGTGTCGGCAAGACCGCCATCGTCGAAGGTCTCGCGCTGCGTATTGTCAATGGCGATGTCCCGGAGTCGCTTAAGAACCGCCGTCTCATGGCACTTGATCTTGGTGCAATGGTTGCGGGCGCCAAATACCGAGGTGAATTCGAGGAACGTCTCAAGGCGGTCTTGAATGAAGTAACCGCCGCCGCAGGTGAGATCATCATGTTTATCGACGAAATGCATACTTTGGTGGGTGCTGGTGCCGCCGAAGGCGCGATGGACGCCTCAAACCTGTTGAAACCAGCGCTCGCCCGCGGCGATCTTCACTGCATCGGTGCGACTACGCTCGATGAGTACCGTAAGCACGTCGAGAAAGACGCTGCGCTTGCGCGCCGTTTTCAGTCCGTCTTTGTCAGTGAACCCACTGTGGAAGACACCGTCTCCATTTTGCGTGGCCTGAAAGAAAAGTACGAACTGCATCACGGCATACGGATCACCGACAGCGCGATTGTCGCGGCAGCCACGATGTCCAATCGCTATATCAGCGATCGTTTCCTTCCCGACAAAGCCATCGACCTTGTCGATGAGGCGGCAAGCCGGTTACGCATGGAGGTCGACTCAAAGCCAGAAGAGTTGGACGAACTCGACCGCCGCGTCATCCAGCTCAAGATCGAGCGAGAGGCGCTCAAAAAGGAAACCGATCATGCGTCGAGGGATCGTCTAGAGGGCTTGGAGAAGGAGCTCGGCGACTTGGAAGAAAAAGCTAACAACCTGACCGTACGGTGGGAGTCTGAAAAGGATCACCTCGCTGGTGCGCAAAAGCTCAAGGAAGAGCTCGAAGCCGCGCGCAATGCCCTTGGCAGAGCTCAGCGAGAGGGAAACCTGGGTCGGGCAGGTGAGCTGACCTACGGTGTCATACCCGACCTTGAGCAGCGCATCGGAGCGGCCGAAGAAAATCCGAACGGCGCGATGTTGGACGAAGAGGTGCGGGAGGAGCACATAGCCGCGGTCGTCTCGCGATGGACCGGTATTCCTGTCGACAAAATGCTCGTAGGGGAGCGGGAGAAGCTCCTCGCGATGGAGGGCGCTTTGGGTGCCCGTGTCATTGGCCAAGATCGTGCGATCGAAGTGGTGTCGAACGCGGTTCGTCGCGCGCGCGCCGGCCTACAGGATCCGAACCGACCAATTGGCTCGTTTCTCTTTCTCGGCCCGACTGGTGTCGGCAAAACCGAGTTGACCAAATCGCTCGCCGCTTTCCTGTTTGATGACGAAACCGCCATGGTCCGCTTGGATATGTCTGAGTATATGGAAAAGCATTCCGTTGCGCGATTGATCGGTGCGCCGCCGGGATACGTTGGCTACGAGGAAGGGGGCGCGCTTACCGAAGCGGTGCGGCGCCGGCCCTATCAGGTCGTGCTTTTCGACGAAATCGAGAAAGCCCACGGCGACGTCTTCAATGTGCTGCTTCAGGTTTTGGATGATGGGCGGCTCACGGACGGCCAAGGCCGAACGGTCGATTTCGCCAACACGTTGATTATTTTGACATCCAACCTCGGTTCCGAGCACCTAGCGGCGCTGCCTGATGGGGCCGATGCTTCCGATGCCGAATCCGACGTGATGGAGGTGGTGCGCACGGCATTTCGGCCAGAATTTCTCAACCGTCTTGACGATATCGTTCTATTCCATCGGCTCAGCCGCGAGCACATGGACTCGATCGTCGATATCCAAGTGCTCCGATTGGAGGCGCTCTTGGCGGATCGCATGATTGGCGTCGTACTGGACGAAAGCGCTCGGGCCTGGCTGGCAGATGCCGGGTATGATCCGGCCTACGGCGCCCGCCCGCTGCGCCGCGTGATTCAGCGTAGCCTTCAGAATGAACTAGCGAATCTTATTTTGAATGGTGACGTTGACGAAGGCGACGTTGTTCAAGTCTCTGCAGGACTGGAAGGCCTGACTCTTCGAACGGTATCAACAGCAGGTAGCTAGTCGCGTGCAGCCGTTTGGAGAGGCTTGTCTAGGTCGGCGTAGGTTTCTTCCAGGGCTGCCCGACGAGCTTGAAAGCTCTTCAATTCTTTGCCCTTAAGTTTTCTGCCCGTGGGCAATTTAAGACTCAGGGGGTTAATCTGCGAGTTATCGCGGTAGATCTCATAGTGAAGATGTGGACCTGTGGACCGGCCCGTTGTGCCGACATAGGCGACGATCTGTCCTTGCCGAACACGCGTTCCAACACGGACGCCGCGGGCGAATGATTTTAGGTGCGCATAACCGGATTTGTAGGTTCCGTTGTGCCGAATTCGAAGATACCGACCGTACGAACCGTTCGTGCTTGCGTATTCCACAACGCCATCGCCAGCCGCCATGATCGGTGTACCTCGTGGCGCAGCAAAATCGACGCCGCGATGCATGCGGGTATATCCCAGCACCGGGTGCTTCCGTTTGCCGTAGCGAGACGATAGGCGGGCGCCGTCGACCGGTGTGCGCAGCAGCGCCTTACGAACGCTCTCGCCCTTCTCATTGAAATAGTCGACATCGCCATTGGCAAGCTCGTGTCGAATGAGACGCAGTTCGGTGCCGCTCAACGTTAGGGCCGCCATGAGCACGTTGCCGGTCTTTACGACGTTCCCGTCCTCATCGACTTTGGTTTCGAACATGACCTCGAAACGATCATTACGTTGAATATCGCGCTGGAAATCAACGTCCCAGCTGTAGGCACGGATCAACTCCATAATGAGCCGATCGGGGACACCTTCTGCGGCCATCGCTTGAAAGAAGCTGTCGCGAACCAATCCGGTTGTACCAACAAGCGCAACGGTGAGCTGTTTCTCAATCGCCTCAGAGAAAAAGCGATCGTCGTTAAGCCGATGGGCAGCGACGGTCTTGACGGCGTCCAAAGGGATGACGACCGAGAGCAGGCTCGGCTTCGTGCTTTGGTCTAAGGCGATTTGTATGCGTTGGCCGGCCAGCAGCGCGCGCGGTTCGAACACATCTTCCAAAGCGGTGATGGCCTGGTGGGCTTCGCCACGTGGCACCCCCGCCCGCAACAACGTCTCTATGAGATTGGAGCCGCTGCGGACGGTTTCTTCTCGGGTGGTCGCCTGAGACTGCGGGCTATGATGCCGCGATATTTTTGAAAGCTGCCGGGCCGTGTCGCCCGGAAGCGCGTCAAGGCGTAAGTCGTTGGCGGTGTTGTAGCCGCTTTGGTTCCGCGCTGACAAAATACCAGGTTCTATCAGTGGTAACGCGATGGCACTAAAAACGGCGCCCACCAAAACACCCCACGTGAACATCCGACGGTTGCGACCATC
>JAPKDI010000072.1 GCA_026421105.1 Alphaproteobacteria bacterium
CTCGCAAGTATCTCAGGCCGCGCCGGTGTTTGCCGATGTGGGCGATCATATTCAGGTGCGGCCTCCGCGAGGGGCGCGACGGGGAGGTCGGCCACCACCTCGCCGCCCATCTTCAAGACCATTCGTCCGCTCTCGGTCAGGCGACCGATCACGGCGAAGTCGAGTTCCCACTTCTCAAAAATCGCGCGCGCGTCGTCTTCACGGCCCGCCTTTAGCACGATCAACATGCGCTCTTGCGACTCCGACAACATGAGGTCGTAAGCGCTCATACCGGTTTCGCGCATGGGCACTTCGTCCAAGTCGAGGTCGATCCCCATACCGCCGCGTGATGCCATCTCGAACGACGAGGAGGTCAGTCCGGCGGCGCCCATATCTTGGATGGCCACAATGGTGTCGGTTGCCATGAGCTCTAAGCACGCCTCCAACAACAGCTTCTCGGTGAACGGGTCGCCGACCTGCACCGTGGGGCGCTTCTTGTCGGACTGATCGTCAAACTCGGCCGATGCCATGGTCGCACCGTGAATGCCGTCTCGCCCGGTCTTCGAACCGACGTAGATGACCGGGTTGCCGACACCCGCCGCCTCAGCGTAGAAAATTCGATCCGTCGACGCGATCCCCACGGTCATCGCGTTGACAAGAATGTTTCCGTCATAGCTGCTGTGGAACGTGCATTCGCCGCCGACAGTCGGCACGCCAATGCAGTTTCCATAACCCCCGATCCCAGCCACGACACCGCTCACGAGATGGCGGGTCTTTGGGTGGTCGGGTGAGCCAAAGCGTAGCGCGTTCAGGTTGGCGATGGGCCGGGCGCCCATGGTGAAGACATCGCGTAGAATCCCACCCACACCAGTCGCCGCGCCCTGATAGGGCTCAATGTAGGATGGGTGGTTGTGGCTTTCCATTTTGAAGATCGCGGCGAGGCCGTGGCCGATGTCGATCACACCAGCATTCTCACCTGGACCACAAATCACCCACGGCGCCTCCGTGGGCAGCGTTCGCAGCCACTTCTTGGAAGATTTGTAGGAGCAATGCTCGCTCCACATGACCGAGAAGATCCCGAGTTCGGTTATATTAGGTGTCCGCCCTAAAATCTCGACGGCACGGGCAAACTCGTCTGGCGTCAAACCGTGTTCCGCAGCGAGCTCGGGGGTCACGTTACTCTGAACGTTCATCAGCTTACGAAATAGAGCTTATTAGGGAATCAAACATGGCCCGCCCGTCGTTGCCCCCAAGCATGGGGTCGGATAGCCGTTCGGGGTGCGGCATCATGCCAAGGATGCGGCGTGAGGGGTCCAGAACGCCGGCGATGTTAGACAGCGAGCCGTTGGGGTTGGCGGTATCACTTATCGCGCCCGTTTCGTCGCAGTACCGAAAAGCGATACGCCGCTCGTCCTCAAGCTGCGCATGGCCGTCCGCATCGATAAAATAGTTCCCATCGTGATGTGCGACGGGGATTCGAATGATTTGCCCGGCGGTATAACCGCTGCTGAATACTGTATCGTTTTGATCGACGCGTAGAAAAACATCCTTGCACACGAACCTCAGGTTGTGATTCCGCATAAGCATGCCGGGCAAGAGGCCCGCCTCGGTCAGGACTTGAAACCCGTTGCAAATGCCAAGCACCGCAACACCTCGCTGCGCAAATCGGACCACTTCTTTCATGATGGGGGAGTGCGCGGCCATCGCACCAGAGCGTAGATAGTCGCCGTAGGAAAACCCGCCTGGTACCGCAATAAGGTCGACTTCGGGAAGCGTCGTATCGCGATGCCAAACCATTGCCGGTTGCTCGCCCATGGATTGCGTAAGCGCCACCTTCAGGTCGCGGTCGCAGTTCGAGCCGGGGAAAACGATGACGGCAGCCTTCATTTCTTCCTGGGTATCCCTACGTGACGGATTTGGTCAGGCCTGATCAACGATCTCGACTCGGTAATTCTCAATAACCGTATTGGCCAGCAGACGCTCGCACATCTCTTTCACCGCTGATTTTGCGGTGGCGGGATCGCTGTCCGCGAGGTCGAGTTCGATGTACTTGCCCTGCCGCACATCGTTTACGCCCTGAAAGCCGATATTTGTCAGCGCGTTTTCAATCGCTTTTCCCTGGGGGTCGAGTACGCCCGGCTTAAGGGTGATGTGCACACGTACCTTCATCGCTTTATTGCATCACCTTTGGGCCCTTGATGTCGGTCGGGCCGCTTTCGGGAAGAATGCCCAGGCGGCGGGCCACTTCTTGGTAGGCCTCGGCGATATTGTCCATATCGCGACGGAACCGGTCTTTGTCCATTTTTTCGTTTGTCTGGAGATCCCACAGTCGGCACGAGTCGGGGCTGATCTCGTCGGCCAGCACAATCCGCATGTCTTCGTTGGTGTAGTGCCGGCCATATTCAACCTTGAAGTCGATCAGTCGGATGCCGACGCCGAAAAACAGTCCTGACAGGAAGTCGTTGATCCGCAGGGACATGGCGACCATCTCGTCGAGTTCTTGGGGAGACGACCAGCCGAATGCGGTGATGTGCTCCTCACCGACCATCGGATCGCCCAGGTCGTCGGACTTGTAGTAATATTCGATGATCGATCGGGGCAGCGCCTCGCCCTCAGGAATGCCAAGCCGTTTCGACAGCGAGCCCGCGGCAACGTTCCGTACGACCACTTCGATCGGGATAATCTCGACTTCCTTGATCAATTGTTCGCGCATATTCAGCCGCCGAACGAAATGCGTGGGGACGCCAATCTCGCCAATCCGGGTCATCAGATACTCGGAGATCCGGTTGTTTAAGACGCCTTTGCCGGTGATTGTGCCGCGCTTTTGATTGTTGAAAGCGGTCGCATCGTCCTTAAAATACTGGACAAGCGTGCCGGGCTCTGGGCCCTCGAAAATAACCTTCGCCTTGCCTTCATAGATTTGTCTGCGGCGGGCCATTTTAGGTCATTTCCTCTAGTAGGGGGCCAGCAAGAGGCCTGTCGTCTTATAGGGCAAAAAAACTGGTCACCCAAGGCCCTCACCCACTGGACGGCGCGTGGTTCAAATCCTATATCGATACTTGATTTAGCCCCGTCCAAAGGGCTATGGACAGCCAAGCCACTTTAGCCCCACAGGGAGCGTCTCACCTCATGTCATCCAGTTTCGAGAAGCGCGAACAGGCCCAAGAAGCGAAATATGCACACGACAGTGAAATAGCCTTCAAGGTGTCTGCTCGCCGCAACAAACTCCTAGGGCTTTGGGCCGCAGAGTTGATGGGCATATCCGGGGCGGATGCCGAGGCTTACGGCAAGAAGACGGTGATGGCCGATTTTGAAGAGCCAGGCGACGAAGATGTCTTTCGCACGGTCATGGGCGATCTGACCACGGCAAAAGTAGAGATGTCCGATCAAGATCTCCGGCAGAAAATGGACACCCTAATGGCCGTCGCCCGCGAGCAAGTTGAGGCCGAAGCCTAGGCCTTCACGCGCCCCCTACTCGGCCACGCGGCGCGCCTGTTTAGAGCCGCTAAAGACTCTTTCGAAGATCGTGGAAACGTTTTTAGTGTGGTAGCCGAGGTCGAACGCCTGGGCGAGCTCGTCCTGAGATATCAACGCGACGACCTCCGGGTCCGACATGAGTGTTTCGAGAAAATCAATCCGCTCTTCCCAAACCCTCATCGCGTTCCGTTGGACCATCTCGTAAGCGGCCTCCCGGCTGGCACCCTTTTGGGTGAGCGCCAGTAAGACGCGCTGCGAATGCACCAACCCGCGCATCTGGTCGAGGTTTTCCTGCATGCGATCGGGGTGGATGACAAGCTGATCCATTAAGCCGGTGAGCCGTGCCAGTGCGAAATCCAGCGTCGCCGTGGCATCTGGTCCGATCATCCGCTCCACAGATGAATGAGAAATATCTCGTTCGTGCCACAACGCAACATTTTCGAGCGCGGGTGCCGCATAAGCACGCACCATGCGCGCCAACCCGGTCAGGTTCTCGCTAAGCACCGGGTTGCGTTTATGGGGCATCGCGGATGACCCCTTTTGCCCCTTCGCAAAAAATTCTTCTGCCTCAAGGACTTCGGTTCGCTGGAGGTGGCGAACTTCAGTCGCCAACCGTTCGACACAGCTGGCCACGAGGGCAAGCGTTGAAAAGAACGCAGCATGGCGGTCCCGCGGAATCACTTGCGTCGATACAGGCTCAATAGAGAGGCCCAGTGCCTTGGCGACATGGGCCTCCACGGCAGGGTCAATGTTGGCGAACGTGCCTACCGCGCCGGAAATGGCGCAGGTCGCAATTTCCGCCCGCGCTGCAATCAGTCGCGTCTTGCAACGATCGAATTCGGCAAAAGCCTGAGCCATCTTGAGGCCAAACGTCGTTGGTTCGGCGTGAATGCCATGGCTGCGGCCGACGCATACCGTGAATTTGTGCTCCATGGCGCGGCGCCGTAGCACAGTCAAAAGAGCATCGACATCTTCGATCAGAAGGTCGGCGGCTCGTGTCAGTTGGACCGCTAAGCACGTGTCGAGGACGTCCGACGATGTCATGCCCTGGTGCACAAAGCGGGCGGGTTCACCGACATGTTCAGCCAGGCTGGTCAGGAACGCGATTACGTCATGCCGGGTCTCGCGTTCGATCTCGTCGATCCGGTCGATCTCAAATTTGCCCTTTTCCCAGACCGCAGCGGCAGCTTCTTTGGGTATGACCCCTAACGCTGCTTGGGCGTCGCAGGCATGCGCCTCAATCTCCAGCCAAATCTGGAATCGGGTTTCGGGCGCCCAAATCTGGGCCATTTCTGGGCGGCTATAACGCGGGATCATTCGACAATTTCTGCATGTGACGAGGGGTATAAGTATAGTCGGGCTCGCGTGCAGGGGCCAAGGTCAGCGTCCCCGAAAAGTGAGAGGTCTTTGTGCACACATTCCTTGCCGTCGCCTCGACAACCTTCAGCCCGGCGACCCCGACCCCGAAGATTTCTTGCAGGCACGCCGGTAAAGCCGTTAGCACCCGTTCGAACGCTACGAATCTTTGATGAGGGCCCTGGCAAGTGGTTTGGTGTCGCCCCGGCGAATAACGCAGAACAGGACAAGCACGAGAAGTTCGTAGTCTGGGAGTCCGTCAGGTCCGCCCTTTAGAAAACGAATGCCAAGCCATCTCGCGATGGCCGAGCTGATCAGTTGCGGATTGGTCGCCGATCTTGTGGCGCCCTGTCGGCATCGGTCGGGTCAGCTATAGGGCGGCTGGTCGAATCCGCGGGGTGACGCCGTAAAGATCTCGTATCCGTTCGTGGTTACCGCGATCGAGTGTTCGTACTGTGCCGACAGCGACCGGTCTTTGGTTACCGCGGTCCAACCGTCATTGAGCATCTTCACTTGCCACTTGCCGAGGTTGATCATCGGTTCGACCGTGAAGAACATACCTTCTCGCAGTTCTGTACCGGTTCCGGGCGCGCCGTAATGCAAAATGTTCGGTGCGTCATGGAACACACGACCAAGGCCGTGGCCACAAAAATCGCGCACGACTGAACACCGTTGCGACTCCGCGTATTCTTGGATCGCGTGGCCGATGTCGCCGGTAGTTGCGCCGGGACGAACAGCCTCGATGCCGCGCATCATGGCATCATACGTTACATCGCAGAGGCGGCGCGCTTTCACGCCAACATCGCCGACAAAATACATCCGACTGGAATCGCCGTGCCATCCGTCGACGATCACCGTCACGTCGATGTTCACGACGTCGCCCTTTTGCAGGACCTTCGTGCCGGGAATGCCGTGGCACACAACATGATTGACCGATGTGCAAATCGACTTCGGGAAGCCCCGGTAGTTCAAGGGCGCGGGAATAGCCCCGCGCTCCACGATAAAGGCATGGGCGAAGTCATCGATCGTCTCGGTGCTCACACCAGGGGCGACCGTCGCGACGATCGCGTCGAGCGTTTCGGCGGCAAGCCGGCCAGCGGCGCGCATCCCGTCGAAATCTTCCGGGGCGTGAAGCTTGATGGCGCCGGTGTTGCGCAACGGCGCCTCGGCGGCAAGGGCGTAGGTCATCTATATCTCCGTCACTATCCGTCGAACGGGATTCGCCGGACCACCGTTATATCGGTCAAACTGACCTGGCACGCAAGGCACAGCACCTCTACCCCAGCCTCCACCGCCGCTCCGAGCGCTGCGCCATAGGCCGGATCGATGTCCTTGGCGACTTGAAAGCGGTCGCAATCCTCACGTTGTACCAAAAAGAGCATTAAGGCGCGGTTACCTGCGGCTTTGACGCGGGCCAGTTCAGCGAGATGCTTGGCGCCTCGTGCGGTTACCGCATCCGGGAACTCTGCGAGCCCATTTTGGCGTGCCAGATGGACGTTCTTTACTTCAACGTAGCAATCTGGGAGGCCGGGCTCAGACAGCAGAAAATCTACCCGCGACCCCTCACCGTACCGGACTTCTCGGCGAATGGAGCCGTACTGATCTACACCAGGAACGGCGCCGGTCTCAAGCGCGCCGCTTATGACCCGGTTTGCATTGAGAGGGTTGATTCCGACCAACGCGCCATCCGCGCGAACCAGTTCCCAGGTGTAGGGTAATTTTCGCTTCGGATTGTCCGA
>JAPKDI010000002.1 GCA_026421105.1 Alphaproteobacteria bacterium
AGGTGAGCCGCTTTGTTTCGCTGTTCGGCTTCTCGGTGCCGACCTATTGGATCGCGCTCATGGCAATTTTCGTCTTCTTCTTTCTGCTGGGTTGGGCGCCGCCACCAATGGGTCGTCTCGACCTAGCGTCCTTTCCACCGCCCGATATTACGGGCAGCTATCTCGTGGACAGCGTACTCGCCGGCCAATGGGCGACCGCGCGCGTCGCCGCGGGCCAGCTGGCGCTGCCGGTCATTCTGTTTTCCATCATTGTCGCGGCACCCATCATCAAGCATACCCGAGCCATTTCGCTCGAGGTTTTAGGCAGCGACTATGTGCGCTACGCGAAGTCTCAGGGTCTAAGGCCGCGCACGGTAAGGCGAATAGCCCTGCGCAACTCAATCACGCCAGTCCTCACGTTCATTGGGACGGAACTCACCGGCTTACTCGCCTCTGTGTCGCTACTCGAGCTCATCTTCGCCTGGGGCGGGCTCGGGCAGTGGGGGCTCAACGCGATCCTCACAGGTGATTTCGCGGCTGTTCAGGGGTACGTCTTGGTGTTGGCCGTGTTTTCCGTTGCGGTATTCGTAGTCATCGACGTCCTCGTCCTGCTACTCGAACCGCGCGCGACGTTGCGGTCATGACCGAGGTTGCCCTCACGCCTGCACCCGATCGAGGTTTTACGTGGTCGGGACGCGCCCTTGGCGTAACCCGGCGCAGCCCGACGTTTGCCATCGGTCTGATTATCGTCGGCATCTTTGCGTTTGTTGCCATCTTTGCGGATGTCATTTCACCGTTTGGCCCGATCGAAACCTTTCCGCACCAAGTTCTTCTTCCCCCAAGTGCCGCATTTTGGTTCGGCTCAGACGGCAACGGTATGGATGTGTTCAGCCGTGTGATGCATGGCGCCCGCTTTGGGTTTGGGATCGCGGTTCCTTCGGCCATCATCATGCTGGTGATTGGCGTGCCGCTTGGTCTAGTCGCAGGATACAAGGGCGGGATGGTGGACGAAATCGTGTTACGCTCGATGGATGTCCTGAGATCGTTTCCTTCGATCGTTTTGGCGCTTGCAGTTGTTGCCGCTACCGGACAGTCCCTTGTGAACGTCGTCCTAGTTATCGGTTTTCTAGATGCGCCGATCTTCACGCGCCTAGTTCGCTCAGAGGTCTTGGCTTTGCGCTCCAGCGGGTTTGTCGATTCGGCAGTGGCGGCTGGAAATCCGACCTGGCGCATTCTATTTGTACATCTACTGCCCAACGCCATTCGCGGTTCGACCGCGATGATTGCCGTCCGGATGGCCTGGGCTGTGCGCATCAGTGCCACGCTGGCGTTCATTGGTGTCGGCATTCAGGCACCGACACCCGAATGGGGTGCGATGATTCGCCAGGGCGCAGAGTTCATAATCAGCGGCGAGTGGTGGGTGGCTCTTTTTCCGGGGGTCGCGCTGGTCGGCATTGTGCTCGGCTTCAATCTCCTCGGCGATGGCCTGCAAGATTTGCTGGACCCCCGGCGAAAGGCGACCGGCAAATGAGCCTCCTTGAGGTTAGAAACCTTCATACCCACTTCATCTCGCACGACCTCAATAACAATCTGAGGGTTGCCAAGGGGTTGAATGGTGTCACCTTCGAGGTCGACAGTGGCGAGGTGGTCGGGATTGTCGGAGAGACTGGTGCTGGAAAATCGCTGACTGCGATGTCGATTATGGGTTTGCTCCAGTCGCCGGCACGGATTGTCGAAGGGTCGGTGAAGTTTGATGGGGCGGAGTTGGTGGGCTTGTCTACGGACGAACTCAATCGCATCCGCGGGACGGAACTCACAATGATCGTGCAGTCGCCACTGACGTCCCTTGATCCATTGTCTCGCGTCGGCAAGCAACTGGTGCGCGCCCAACGTGAACACCGCAAGATTTCCCAGGCCGAGGCATGGGCGAACGGGGTGCAGACCATGACAACGGTCGGTATTCCGGAACCTGAGCGCCGTATGCGTGCTTGGCCGCACGAGCTCTCAGGTGGGATGGCGCAGCGTGTATTGATCGCGCTGGCGCTAATCAATGGCCCGCGGCTGATCATTGCGGACGAACCCACCACCGGTCTCGACGTCACGGTGCAGGCCCAAATATTAGACCTCCTGCGTGACCTCGTGCGCGATCGTGCGATGGGTGCGATGATCATCACTCACGATCTTGGTGTCGTGGCGCACTACTGCACTCGGATTTGCGTGATGTTCGCGGGCTCTATCATCGAAACTGGCCCGGTGCGCCAAGTTTTCAACGATCCCCGGCATCCCTATACCCAGGCTCTTATCTCGTCGACGCCGAAGCGGATCGCCGAAAAGGGCTACGGCCAAATCGGCGGGCCACCACCCAACCTCTATGCGCTTCCCGCCGGGTGTCATTACCGCGACCGCTGTTCGCGGGCGGCGGACATCTGTCATCAATCGCCGCCGGTGCAGGATGTCGGTGGCAGCCAGCAGGCGCGATGTCACTTCGCGACAGATACCGAAACTGCGGCCGCGACGGTGCACCATGGTTGAGCCGATCCTCAGGGTGCGTAATTTGGTGAAACATTTCCCAGGCAGTCAGCCGGGGGAAACCATCCACGCTGTCAACGACGTGTCGTTCGATTTGCTTCCCGGTGAGACCGTGGGCCTCGTGGGTGAAAGCGGTTCAGGTAAATCGACTATCGGGCGCTGCGTCCTGCGCCTTTACCGGCCGACTGACGGGTCCATCCAGTTTGGCGAGCGCGACATCACGACCATCAGCGAACGTCAGATGCGTCCACTACGCAAAGACATCCAAATTGTCTTTCAAGATCCCTATAGCGCGCTCAACCCCCGCATGAAGGTCGGCAACCTGATCGGCGAGTTGGTCAAGCTGCATAGCGACCTTGGCGCAGCCGAACGTCGGGAAACCGTCGCTGCCCTTGCAGCGCGCGTTCACCTCAACGCTGATCTCCTCACGCGGTTTCCCAACGAACTCTCCGGCGGACAGCTGCAGCGGGTGTGTATTGCCCGGGCGCTCGCCACCAGTCCTAAAGTGATCGTTCTCGACGAGCCGACTAGCTCACTTGACCTCTCGGTGCGGGCCGGCATCCTCGAGCTCCTGGGCGAACTGCAACGCGATACCGGCGTGTCGATGCTGTTCATCTCACACGATCTCGAAACCGTTGAACTCGTCAGCCACCGTATCTTGGTTTTATATCTCGGTTCGGTGGTCGAAGACGGACCCTCGAAGGCGGTTTTCGCCAAGCCCTCGCATCCGTACTCGCAAGCCTTGTTGTCGGCTGACTTGCCGCCCGACCCGGACGTGGTGCTCGACCGCAAGATTCTTCAAGGCGAAGTACCAGGTCCAGTGCACCTGCCACCGGGATGTCCGTTTGAGCCCCGTTGCCCCCTGGCGCGGCCTGATTGCCGGCAGGCCAAGCCGTCTCCGGCCGCGATTGGCGACAAGCATCACGCGGCATGTGTTCGCGTTGCCGACGGCACCAACGATATTCGTAACGCGGAGTCACTAGCCGACGGTGACACACACACACAATTACAAGATCAGTTCATTGGGAGAACGTCATGAGTACCAAAGGCGCTATCGATATCGTCGTCAACGTTGCGACCCCGGACATTATCCGGGCCGGCGGCTCGCCGAGCGACAGCAGGTTTAAGGATCAAACGCGCCAGCCGAAGGGTGCCCGTAAAGGCGTCTCTATGGCGGAGTATCTCAAAAAGATGGATCGGGCCGGGATCGAAAGGTCTTTGCTGATCGCAGTCCGCGCCGGCGACATGAACGTCAAAGGGTCGAAAGAAGTTTCATACAAATACGTCGCCGATATTTGCCGAAAATATCCAGATCGCTTCTCAGGGCTCGCCGGCATCAATCCGATGCTCGGGATGGAACAGCTGCGCGACCTCGAAGAGGCGGTCGACAAGTACGGTTTCGTTGGGGCACATTTTTATCCCCATTGGTTCGACATGGCGCCCGACCACCCCTACGTATTTCCGGTCTACGCCAAGTGCATCGAGCTCGATATACCGATCATGATGCAGGTCGGACATAACCTCGTGTACCAACGTGATCGTCGCCTCCCCAGCATGGCGCAACCCATCACGTTGGATCGCATCGCCATCCTCTATCCCGAACTTAAACTCCTCGGCATTCATCTCGGTGTTCCCTGGACGGACGAGATGATCTCTATGGCGTGGAAGCATGAAAATATCTACATCGGTGGCGATGCCTATGCGCCGCGCTACTGGCCCAAACAAATGGTTCACTACGCCAATACCTACGGCTCCCATAAGTTCTTGTTCGGAACCGATTGGACGGTGATCGACCCAGAGCGTGCCGTGCGGGAGGTCGAAGAACTCCAATTCAAACCGGCTTCAAAGGTGATGATCATGCGTGACAACGCGCTGCGCATCTTCAATCTGCCCAAAAAAGGCTTGAAGACCGAGCCGCGCAACTGGCAGGCCGCGCTCAACGAAGCCCCGGCCAAGAAGGGACAGAAATAATGCCCCGACCACATATTGAATTCATCCAAGCCCAGGCCCTCGGATGGGCTGACGGGCTTCCATCCGGCGGAGCACGACCGGATGTCGCGTCGAAAACTCTCAGCATCGACGATGCGACGGGTGCCGCGACTTGCGTCGTACGCTACCCCGCAGGCTGGGACCGTGCCACGTCAGGCTACTTGTCTACCGACGAAGAATTCTACGTTCTCGAAGGCGCGCTGACGATTAACGGCGTCACCTACGACCGCGACAGCTTCGCCCATCTTCCTGAGGGACATCTGCGAAAATCCGCGTCCTCGAAGGAAGGCGCAGTCCTCCTGACATTCTTCGATGGTCCAGTTGACGCGGTGGCGGCTGATGCACCCGGTCCCATGTTCCGCGCGGACCGTCTCGTCGAGAAAATCTCCGCCCCGACCGCCGATTGGGGTAATGCCGATCTCGATGCGATGGGCTTGCGTGACATTTCCACCAGCTCGCGCTTGTTGTCGCTGTTCACGGATCCCGACACCGGTGAAATCACCTACCTCACTGGCGTTATGCCGTTCAAATCAGAGTCATCGCCCGAACGGCACCCTGTCGGGCAGGAGTTCTACATTTTGGGCGGCTCCCTCGCAGGCGTCGGTGGCGTCATGCAGGCGGGCGCCTATTGCTGGCGGCCGCCGCTGGTTACGCACGGCCCTTACGGTAGTCCCACCGGTGCGTTGATAATCCTCCGAAGCGTCGGTGGTCCGCTCACGACGGAACTCGACGCCACGGTGCCGCACACCTATCAACCAGATCATTCGCCCGTCTTACCGCCTGAATTGGCTGAGGCCGGTTCGAAACCATTCCCGCCGCAAGGTCGGTACTAGCGCACCATGAACCAAGCCAGATCGATCGCTGGACGCCCGGCCTCATATCGGCCCGTCACGATAACCGAGGGCTTGCGCACCAGTGCGCGCAACAACCCGAATAAGCTCGCCCTTACCGAAGAGGGGCGAGGGCTCACCCACGGCCAGCTGATTCAACGCATTAACCGGGTCTCGAACGCGGGCATCGGCCTCGGGTTAGCCCCGGGTGATCACGTCGCCCTGATGTGCGCCAATTGTATCGAGTTTGTCGAAGTGACGTGTGGGATGTCTGAAATTGGCGTAGCACCCGCCATGATCAATGCGCGCTCCACCTCGCATGAGGCCTCGTACATCTGTAACGACGCCGGCGCCAAAATCCTTTTTGTCCATGCCGACTACCAGGATGCGGCTTTCGCGGCGAATCTTCAGACCGTTGAGCGCATCGTTGTGATCGATCCCGGCAACGACAACTGCGATTACGAAAATCTTCTCGCGGCCGCTTCGAGCAGCCAAACCGCCGTGCCCTTAGAAGAGTGGGACGTTTTCTCGATGCCTTATACCTCGGGCACAACGGGGCGACCCAAGGGGGTCCTTCTGTCGCATCGTAGCCGCGTCAACCACATGCTCTTCACGATGGCCGCTAATTACGGTTGCTACACCCCCACCGCACGGCCCCTCGCGACATCGCCGTTTCACAATGGCGCAGGTTTCATCAATGCCCTTGCGGGGCCATTTTTTGGCGGCACCACCCATATATTGCCGAAGTACGAACCGGAACTGATGCTCCGCGCACTCGAAGAGCGCAACATCACCAGCATGTTCATGGTGCCCACGCACTTCCATGCGCTGTTCAACTTAGGTGCCGATACGCTGGCGCGTTATGATAAAAGTTCGCTCAAGGTCATCCACTCCAACGCCGCGCCCTTGCCGCAAGCAACCAAGGTCAAGATCGTTGATTATTTTGGCGAGGGGATCTTGTTTGAATCCTACGGATCAACAGAGGCTGGTGGCTGCACGTTCTTGCGTCCCGAAGACCAATTGCGCAAAGACAGCTGCGTCGGGCAGCCGGGCCCTAGCGTCTGGGTAGAGATTCGCGACGACAAAGGCAAAGAGCTAGGCGTTGGCGACGTCGGCGAGGTCTGGATCAAGAACGCCTGGCTGTTCAACGGCTATTGGAATAAACCCGAGGCCACCGCAGAAGCGCTGGTCGATGGTTGGTGCTCCGTGGGAGATCTCGGTCGCATGGACGACGAGGGCCATCTCTATCTGGTGGATCGAAAAAAGAACGTGATTATCTCAGGTGGCCAGAATATCTTCCCACGCGAAATCGAAGAGGTGTTGCACCACCATCCGGCCGTCGGCGAAGTCGCCGTCGTGGGCAAAAAAGACGATTACTGGGGCGAGGCCGTTACCGCTTTTGTGGTCTTAAACCAAGGTCATTCGGCTACAGTGGATGAACTCAAGGAGCGCTGCGCCCACGAACTCGCGCGTTACAAATTGCCCAAGGAATTCTATTTCATCGACGTGATGCCAAAGAACGCCACGGGCAAGACGCTTCATCGTGAACTGCGCGATGCGCTCAATAAGGGAGATTACGATACATGATGATCACCCGACATTACCTGACGGTCGGCAATCGGCGGGTTCACTATCGCAGGGCCGGGCAGGGGCCAGCGATCGTCCTTCTCCATGCGTCGCCCGTCTCCAGCGAGGTCTTCGAGGAAGTCCACTTCCCGGTCCTGGCCAAAGAGTTCACGGTTATCGCCATCGACACCCCGGGCCAAGGGTTTTCCGACCGGCTTGAGTTGGGTCGGCAAGAACAGATCGCAGATTTGGCCGATGCTCTGGCCGAAACACTTGAGATCCTTGGCGTCGAACACTGCGCGCTCTATGGCCGGCATACAGGCGCATCGATTGCCGTGGAATACGCGCGCCGGTTTCCCAAGCGTGCCTCGCTCGTCATTACCGACGGTTTTCCGTTGTTTTCTGCCGAGGTGCGCGACGAATACCTAAAGAACTATCTTGCCGAAATCGTGCCGGACTGGGCAGGCTCACATCTGTTGTGGTGGTGGTTCCGTTACCGCGAACAGCATGTCTTTTGGCCGTGGAACAAACACGAGGGCGCCAATCGCGCGGATCAAGACGTGCCAAACCTGGACTTCTTGCAACGCGGCACGCGCGAGATCTTGGTTGCTGGCAACAGTTACCAATACCCCTACGCGGCTGCCTTCGCGCACGACGGCATCCCGTGTGTGCACGACATCATCAAGGGGCCGGTGCCGGTTTGTTTCGGTGGTCGCCCGGGAGACTCAGTTTTTCCTGCGCTTGAACGTATGCCCAAAAAATCTTGGGTCAAAGAATTCAAACGAGACAAGCGCGACGCCGCGATGGAAGAACTTGAAATCTTCCGCCAATACCCGGCAAAGGGCGAACCACCGTCACCACCGGATGCAACGGACCTGCCCGATCGCGTCACCATCCGCTACGTGGCTGTCGGTGGTGGACAAGTCGCGCTGCGGAGTGCTGGAGATCACCATCCCGGGGCGCCTGTAATCTTGCTCCACCAGTTCCCGGGGTCGGGCAAGTACCTCGAAAAACTGCTGCTCAAGCTTGGCACCACACAACGTGCTATCGCCATCGATCTGCCAGGGCACGGCGATTCAGATCCTGCGACGGATCATAGCGTTTCGGGGTACGCCGCCACGGTGGCAGATGTGCTCTCGCATCTACGGCTTCCCCCTGCGCACATCTACGGGCACAACGCAGGCGCGTCGGTCGTCATCGCCCTTGCGATAGAATATCCCGCCGCAGTGGCCAGCGTGATGCTGGAAGGGCCGATAGTGATGTCGGCATCGGACCGCGCGCGCCTCGGTGCCCAGTGGGCCTTGCCCGCAGACCCAGTGTGGGATGGCCACCACCTCACCACCATTTGGCACCAAACACGGGACAAGCGGCTTTACTACCCCTGGTACGAGAAGACATTGGCTGCGAGTCGTTTCATCGAGCCGGGCGTGTCACCCGAGGCCACGCACAATCAAGTCGTGCAGATGATCAAACATCCTTCCTCGTTCAAACCCGCATGGGATGCCGCCTTCGCGTACCCAGCGCGTGAACGATTGTCCGAGGTGCGCGTGCCCATGTGGATCGGCGTAACGGATGCCGACGACTTTGCACCTTGCCGCGACGCCACTGAACGCCTGCTGGACCGTCCCATTGAAGGCCTCGGGCCGGTCCCCAGCACCAAGGCCACAGCCAAGGCGATACAGAAGTTCCTCAAAACCGCCGGGTAACCCGATGACCACTGCAGCCGACACAACCGCCCTCGCGCCACGTCTCGCCGCCGTTGTCGGGGCCAACCATGTTGTAACCGACCCGGCTGAGCGCGCGGTCTACTCGCAAGACGTCACGCAGTGGGATGCACCAGTTGCCGATGTTGTGGTGCGGCCAGGGTCGGCAGCTGAAGTAGCGGCGCTTTTGAAACTAGCCGCCGAACTCGGACTGGCCGTCGCACCCCGCGGTGGTGGCCTGTCCTACACCCGCGGTTATGTGCCCGAGAAATCCAGCACCATGGTGCTCGACCTCACGCGCCTCAATGAGATCTATGAGGTCAATGAGGAAGATCGCTACATCACACTCGGGCCCACAGTCACATGGCAACAGGTGATGGACGAACTGCGACCGCGCGGCATGCGCACCGTCCTTACAGGACCGATCTCCGGTATCTACTCAACTGTCGGTGGCGCGGCCTCACAAAATGTACCGGGCAGCATGGACTCGATTCTAGGTATCGAAGTCGTGCTCGCGGATGGCCGCATCGTGCACACCGGTTCTTCGGCCATTTCCCGTGCCGCCTCACCCTTCTACCGCTACTACGGACCGGATCTCACCGGGTTATTCCTGGGCGATACCGGCACCTATGGCGTGAAGACACGCCTGACGCTGCGGATTGAACCGATCCCCGAAGGCGTGGCTTTCGGCTCATTCGCATTCGAGAACTTGTCCGACATGGCGCACGCGATGACTGACGTCTCCCGCCTCGGTGTCGCAGCCAAAAGTTTCGGCATGGACCCGCTTAAGAACCGTACGGCGACCAAGGTCAGCCTTCGCGATGGGGCGAATACATTGAAGGAAGTGGCGCTCAGCTCGGGCTCATTGATGCGCGGTCTCAAGGACGCAGCGCGGATCGTCACGGCGGGTCGCGACGCCTACGACGATGTAAAATGGTCGCTCCATCTCACCGTCGAAGGGTTCGACCAACGCGCCGCAGACGTCGCCATGGAAGCCGCCCGCAGGGCCTGCGCCGACCATGGCGGGCGCGACATCGAGCCTAGCATTCCCATCGCGATGCGCGCCAAGCCATTCTCCATTCGCGGGTTTCTTGGTCTCCAAGGTGAACGCTGGGTCCCGGTACATGGCGTATTCCCGATGTCGAAAGCGCAAGACGCAGTGAAGGCCGTCGACGCCTTTTTCGCCGAACGTCAGTCCCGGCTCGATGCGCACGACATTCACCACTCGTATCTCTCTTCAATTAACGGCCAGTTCTGGTTGCTGGAGCCGATGTTCTATTGGGTCGACGAGGTCAGCGAGTTTCACATGCGCTACCTCGATCGCAAGCGCTATGCCAAGTTTGAGTCTATCCCGGCCGATCCCGATGCACGCGCCACGGTGATGGCAGTGCGTGCCGAACTTCGCGACCTGTTTCACAGCATGGGTGCAGTCTCTTCTCAAATCGGCAAGTTCTATGATTTACCGGGCGCTCTAGAACCAGAAACGTACGCCGTCCTGACATCGATCAAGGACCTTCTCGATCCCGATCGCCGGCTCAATCCCGGCAACCTCGGCTGGCGATAGAAAAGAAACGCTCGTCCACAAGGAATTTGTGAAGCCATGTCGAAACCTATTGTTGATCGTCGGCTCGACGACGACTGGCAACCACCGCTGGAGCCTTACGTCACGCCGCAAGTTCAGCGCGATCTCTTTCCCGACGTTTCGGGCAACACCATCAATGGTCTTGGCGAGGCCAGTGTCCGACCGCCTGAACCGATCTACCACCACGATCCGGAACGTACGCGTTTTGGCGCGCTCCAAACTTGGTTTCGCGGCCTTCCGGGACATCCGCTGATCGACAAAGCGCGCCGTGACCGGACCCCCATTATGGAGGAAAGGCTTGCGCCTCTTGCACCCCTAGCGGAGCAGCGTAGCGGGCCATACTGGAGCGTCGCCATCAAGGAACAAGCGCGCAGCGTCGGCGCCGAACTTGTCGGAATTACTCAAATGCGTCCCGAATGGGTATTCGAGGGATTCGAGATCAAGCAGCAATGGGTAATCGTCATGGGCGTGGCCATGGATCACGCAGAACTCAGCACGGCACCCCACCCGCGGTCCGTTGCCGAGGTGGTGCGCCAATACGGTCGCGGCACCCAAGTAGCCAAGCGCCTCGCCAGTTGGCTGCGCACCAAGGGCTGGGATGGGTTTCCGCATGGAGGGCCCGAGGCCGGACCCATCTTGATGATCCCGCCCGCGTTAGCGTGCGGCTTTGGTGAGCTTGGTAAAGATGGCTCAATCATTAATCGCGACTTCGGCTCAAGCTTCCGCCTGGCCTACGTCCTCACCAATTTGCCCCTCGTAGCCGACGCGCCAGATGTCTTTGGCGCCGATGAATTTTGTATGAACTGCCGTGTTTGCGAAAAGGCATGTCCGCCGGACGCGATCACGCCGGTCAAGCACTTGGTTCGTGGCGAGGCTAAGTGGTACGTCGATTTCGACAAATGTGTCCCCTATTTCAACGACACCACCGGATGCGGTATTTGCATTGCGGTCTGTCCGTGGAGCCATCCTGGGATCGCGACAAAGCTCGCTGCCAAGCTTACCCGCCGCCGCGTCCGCCATGAGGCTAACGCCACCGCAGACTAGGTCGTGGACCGATTGTCCACTGTGCTCTTCGCCAACCCGGCTGGCATGTCATCGAATGACGCGTAGTTCAGCGCATACAGACTGGCATAAAGACCGTTCTTTTCGATCAATGTGTCGTGTGGCCCGCTCTCGACAATCTGACCGTCTTGCAGAACGATGATCCGATCAGCGCCGCGAATCGTCGCCAGACGGTGGGCGATCACGATCCCCGTTCGGCCTTCGAGGAGGCGCTCCAACGCTTTCTGTATTTGCCGTTCCGTGTAGCTATCGATATTAGCGGTCGCCTCATCGAGGATGAGTATCCGCGTGTCGGCCACCAGCGCGCGGGCAAAACTCAGTAACTGGCGCTGTCCGAGCGATAGATTTCGCCCGAGTTCAACTAGCATCGTATCGTAGCCCATTGGCAGACGCATGATGAACTCATGTGCGCCTACAACCTTTGCTGCGTCTTCCACATCCGCTCGGGTCGCGCCGTCTTTGTTGTACCGGATGTTCTCGAAGATCGTCCCGGTGAACAGGAAGGGGTCCTGCAGGACCATGCTGACGTGCTTCGATAGCGCGTCTTTGGCGTAGTCGCGTACATCGACACCGTCAATTTGGATCGATCCCTCCCACACTTCATAGAACCGGTGGAGAAGGGAAGTAATGCTGGTTTTCCCTGATCCCGTCGGACCGACCAACGCCACAGTTTCACCAGGCTGAACCTGAAAGCTAACGTCATGCAGGACCGGTCGGTTCGTTTCATAACCAAACGTCACGTTGCGGAATTCGACGGCGCCCTCGACATTCTCCGGTGAGACGGCTTCAGGCTTGTTGGCGATTGCCAACGCCACGTCCAACACCTCGAAGATGCGTTGCCCGGATGCCATCGCGCGCTGCATGATGCTGTATTGCATAGTTAGCGACCTGATCGGGTCAAAGAATCGCTGGACGTAGAAGATGAAGGCGACAATGACACCAATATCCAAGCCTTCGTCCAGCACCAGCGATCCGCCCAATACGATCACGATGGCAAACGCGAGCCCGGTGAGCGTATCGACAATAGGTACCATCGTTTGGCCGAATTTTGCGGCGCGCAGATGCGCTTTCAGGTTGTCCCGCGCCTTGATGTCGAACAGGTCATAGTTCACGGCCTCGCGCCGCATCGCCTGCACGGTGCGCACGGCACGAATCCCTTCCGCCAGGGCGCCGCTGGCCGCCGAGTTGGTCTCTCGCGCATGGCGAAACGCGGCTCGCGCGCGTGGTAACCAGACGATGCGCACCAAAAATAGCGTGGGCACAATCGCCAGCGTCAGCAACCCGAGCTCAAAATTTAGGCTCAGCATGATCACCACAATACCGACGAGCAGTACGAGGTCGCCGATCGCGGTGATCGAATTGTCGAGAAATTCCTGTAGCGAGTTCACGTCGCCCTGCAGGCGGGACATCATGCGTCCAACCTCGGTCCGATCCATGAACGTCAGTGCAACGTTTTGCAAATGCGCGAACATGCTGCGCCGTAATTCGAAGATCACCCGTTCGCCGGTCCACCCGACCAACCAGTCTTGCAACCAATTGGCCGCGTAGTTGGTCAACACGACGGCGAAGAACACGGCTACGGTCAGCATCAAGAGGCCGGACCCACCGGCGTCAGACAACAACGCGTCATCAATTGCCCAGCGAATGATCAACGGGATCGCTAGTTGGCTAGCTGTAAATGTTAGGACGGCAATAATCGCCAGTACGATGGCGCCTTGGTAGGGGCGGACGTAGCCCATGAACCGGCGGACAACGTGGCGGTCGAACGCCGCGCCAAACATTTCCTCATCGCGGCTGATCTGAGAGCCAACGACGGCGCGCAGCTTGCGCCCGCTGTTTTCCCTCGGGTCAAGGGCGCTCATTCGGCCACCTCAAGCGCCTGTGCGGCGTCCTCGCCGGTCGTCTGCAGGCGGTAAAGCGCCGCGTACTTTCCGCCTTGCGCTATCAACGCATCGTGGTTGCCGCGCTCGACGATCTGCCCGGCTGCCAGAAATATGATTTCGTCGGCGTGCTTCAACGCACTCAACCGATGCGACACGATAATCGTCGTGCGGCTCGCGGCATCGGCATTGAGCTCTCGTTGGATCATCCGCTCGGTCCCCGCATCAATGGCCGCGGTAGAATCATCCAAAACCAAAACCGGTGGCTGGAGTAGTGCGGCCCGCGCGATGGCGACGCGTTGCTTTTGCCCACCTGACAACGAAACACCACGCTCACCGACGAGGCTCTCATAGCCCTCCGGCAGCGTGTCGATGAAAGTGCCGATCTGCGCCGCCCCGGCGGCATTCCGGATGTCGGTTTTCTCTGCCCATGGATTGCCATAGGCGATGTTGTTTTCGATAGACGACGTAAAGAGATAGGGGTCTTGCGCCACCACACATACCGCTTCGCGCAACGAGGTCGCTGTTATGTCGCGAATATCTTGCCCATTAATGGTGATCCGCCCCTGCGTCGCCTCATAGTGGCGCGGCAGCAGCTGGGAAATCGTCGACTTGCCACTCCCCGGCGGCCCCACGATGCCAAGGATTTTGCCACGAGAAACCGAAAACGAGACATCGCGAAGCACCGGCGCATCGGTACGCCCATCGTATGCAAACGTGACGTTCTCAAACCGCACCGCGCCATCACCAGGTGCCAACGCTTTGGCGTCTGGCGCGTCCTGAATGATTACATCGGCGTCCAATACGGCGAATAGGCGGCCCCCGCAGGTAGACGCACGCGCAAACGAGTTCACCACCATGCCGATCATGCGCACAGGTTGTTGCAAGATAGTCATGAACGTAAGGAATTCAGTCAGCGTCCCGACGGTCATGCTGCCATCCAGAACGCGCAGGCCCCCAACCCACAAGACCAGCGCCATGGCGACAAAGAACGCGAACGTCATTGCACTCGTCGCGGACGACCGTGCGCTGATCCGTTCTCGTGAAAGGTCGAGCGCCGGCAATGCGGTCTCGTCGTATTTCGCCATTTCGTGTTCTTCTGCGCCAAACGCACGTACCACGCGGATGCCGGTCAGGTTCTCGTCCATGATTCGGCCCAAGACACCCAGACTCTCCTGTAGCTTGAGCCACAGCCCGCGCAGCTTCAGCCGAATGGTGGCCGAGCGCCACGCGACGAAAGGCACGAAACTAAGGCTCAAGAGTCCCAGCACCACGTCGGTCGACAGCATGAGCGCCGCGCCGACCGCAACCATCACGACAAGCAGCAACGTTCGCAGTACGGCCAGGTTGAAGAACATCCGTACGCCTTCGATGTCCAACAAGCCGCGCGTGACGAGGTCGCCGGTGTGCACGCTGTCGTGAAATGTGAAATTCAGTTTCTGCAGCTTGGCGTAGAAATCCAAACGCAGTCGATAGCCCACGAGGTGCCCAATCGACTCGCCGCCGTAGTTGTGCACCAGCGTAAATACACCCCGCGCGACCGAAACGACGAACAGCAGTCCTGCCGTGGTCCACAACGCAGCTCGGGCAGCTTCGGCGTCCACAGCGTCATTCCCCAGGGACAAAAGCGCCCCGTCGATGGCATCGCCCAGCAGGCGAGGCACCAACAATTGTAAGACGACCGCGATCAACGTTGCCACAACGGCAATCGTGACCCGTGTCCGGTCTTGGACAGCCAATTTCACGATTCGCCACAGAACGGCGAAATCGCCCGCCGTCCGGCGGCCGCCAGAATAATCTTCAGAAGGCATCAAGGGCTTAAGATGGAGTTCTAATAAGGTTCACGATTTCCGGGATAATCGCACCTCCAGGCCACTTTGGCCAAACCTTCGCCAAACCCGCCCAACGCGTGGACGGGTGCGGACTTCAGGGGAGAAGATTGCCCTCTACCAATGCCGTCGCATCAATCTCAATCAGCCGCTCCGGCCGGCCAAGGGCCGCCACGGCGACGAAGGTATCAGCCGGGTAGGGTGCCTTGAACCAGCGTTGTCGCAGGGCAAACACGTTTTCGCGGTACTGCATGTCGGTGACATAGATCGTCACCTTGACGATTTTATTCACATCGCTTCCGGCGGCCTGTAAAGCGCGTTGGATATTGCGCATCGCCTGGTCGGCCTGGGCGTTAAAGCCGCCGTCCACCGTCTTCCCGGAGTCGTCCATCCCGACCTGTCCTGACAACAGAATGAGGTCGCCGATACGAAATCCTTGCGAGATGAAGAAAGGTTCGAACGGGTCCGGCTCAAGGTGGATACGTTGGGCGTCCATGACGGGTCTCCTGATGTGTTAAAATCAAAGCATGGCAGCAGAACCCGCCGGGGCAACCGAAGACCCCGCGACCGCTCGCGCGACATTTGGGGTACTCCTGGGTTTTTACACTAACCTCAACGCGCCTCGGCGGCCCTCGCGGCAGCCCATGCGCTCCAGGGTGACTCGAGCCAAATGGTCGTCGACGTCGAAACCGGTGCGGTGGACCGTGGCGCGTGCGCCACCGGCAACAAATACCGTCTCGACCGGTTTTGGCGGAATGCGCGCACCCTGTCGGTATACGACCCGATTGATACGATGGCGCAACAAATCGGTGCCTTCGAGATCGATGGTGCTCCGCTCGTCCTCAGCGTCGGCACATAACTCGTCACATTTGGCCCTGTACGGAACGCACGCCAGCCGCCACAATTAGGGTTCACTGATTTGGAGCGCGCCCGTGGTTGATGTCGTCGCGAAACAAGAAGCCTCTGCCCGCCGTCAGGTCCTGATGGTCCCCGGCTATACCGAAACCGGTAGTGACGAGAACTACTACGTCACGCAATTCTTCGGCGCGCTTCCGGCCAATGTGGACCCAAACCCGCCTGCTGAGGCGATGGGTCGCCCGCAGGCGTACTATGTGGAGCAACCGCCTCAGGCCGCGGTACCACCGCACTATCACGACACCAACCAGTACCAAGTCTTCTTGCAAGGCAGCGCGATATTCGGCAAGAAATACGTCGCCCCGCTCGCTGTTCACTACGCCAGCGGCCATACCCCTTACGGTCCGATCATCACCAATGACGATGCGACGCACTACCTCACCTTGCGTAATCAGTGGGACTCTGGCGGTAAGACAATGCCGCAAAGCCGTCCCACGCTGCGCTCGGTGCGCCGGCGCTTTCGTATGATCGAAGAACTCGCGCTGCCCGACCTGAAGGTATTGGCCGTCGGCGCGGTCGATCGCGACGACGTCTTGGCTTGCGAAGACGATGGTCTCGGCGTCTCAACATTCGGCCTCGGTGCAGGTGCGGAAACCGGGTTGGCACTTGCGGCCCCAGGCGAGGGGCGCTTCGGTCTCGTCCTTGCCGGCGTACTCCTTGGGCAGGACAAGCCTCTCGACACCGGTAGTTGCGTCTATATCGGTGCGGCCGATGACGAGACCTTTAGGGCAGGACCCGAAGGCGCTGCCGTCCTAGTGATGCAGTTCCCGCCCGAACCGATCTAGCGCCACTCAGGCGCTGAACGGCAGCACATACGCGCTAGGGCGCCCGCCGCAACGCGGGCGCAATTGCCGCGTGGGAGGACGATGATGACTCATTTGCGCTTCGGCACTTTTATTCCGCCGATCCATCCGGTCGACGAAAACCCAACGTTGTGTATCGAACGCGATATGCAAACTGTCGAGCACCTCGATGCGCTGGGCTACGACGAGGCCTGGATCGGCGAACACCATTCGGCGGGTACTGAACTCATTGCCTCTCCCGAACTGGTTTTGGCTGTCCTCGGAGATCGCACAAAACGTATTCGTCTCGGTACGGGGGTCTCGTCGCTGCCCTACCACCATCCCCTGATCTTGGCCGACCGGATGATGCAGTTGCACCACATGACCCGCGGCCGCGCGATGATGGGAGCTGGCCCAGGCGCGTTGGTGTCCGACGCAAAGGCGTTGGGGATCACCCCAGAACGTCAGCGCGATATGATGGACGAGTCTCTCGATGTCATCATGCGACTCTTTCGCGGTGAGACCGTCACGATGAAGACCGATTGGTTCGAACTCAATGAGGCGCGCCTTCAGTTAAAGCCCTACGCCAACGAACCGATCGAAATCGCCACTGCCAGCGTATTCACGCCGTCCGGTGCCCGCTCAGCCGGCCGCTTTGGTACCGGATTGATGGCGATGGGCGGCACGTCGTCCGAGGGCATCGCGGCTGCAACCCGCAACTGGAATATTGCTACCGAAACGGGCGCCAAAAACGGCCATACAATGGCGCGGCGCGATTGGCGACTGGTCGGGTTGATCCACATTGCGGAAACTCGCGAGCAAGCCTTCGCCAATGTCCGTTACGGGATCGATGAGTGGATTCAATATTTCGACGACGTCGCCACTCACCCGATGGTGCCACCCGAGGGAAAAGGCGACCCGGCGGAACATCTCGTGAGCGCTGGCCGCGCAGTCATCGGCGATCCAAGCGACGCGATCCAGCAGATAGAAAAGCTCCAGAATGAAACTGGCGGTTTTGGCTGCTATTTGCTGGTTGACCACGCCTGGGCGCGTTTCGAGGACAAGCTCAAATCATACGAATTGTTTGCTCGTCACGTCATGCCACACTTCCAAGGTCACAACACCCAGCGCCGCGATTCGTACAACTGGGTGCGGGATAGCCAGGATGATTTCAAGGGTTCGGCCCGCCGTGCCCAGCAGGTCATCATCGATCGTCAGGCGGCGGAAGAGGGCGAAAAGAGCGACGCAGCGGATTAGCCGGTCAAAAGACTTCACGCACCCGCCGTGATTGTGTCGATCTCCGCCATATCTGTCGCGCTTAGCGTCCAGCCCACGGCTGCGGCGTTCTGGCTCACCTGATCGGGCCGCGTCGCGCCGGCGATCACGCTGGACACGTTGGGTCGCGCCGCCAGCCAGGCAAAGGCAAGCTCCAGCAAAGACCGGCCGTATTTCTTTGCAAAGGCCTCCAGTGCTTCAACGATGTCCCAGTTCTTCTCGGTCATGTAGCGCTCGGCAAGCTTTGGCATGTTGGCCATACGCGTACCTTTTGGCGGGGGGTTCGCACGGGTGTATTTGCCTGTCAGGAATCCGCTGGCCAGGGGGAAGTAGGGTAGCAAGCCTAAGTCGCGTCGCGTGATCGCGGACAGCAGGTCGCCATCAATGTCACGCGCCAACAAACTGTAATGATCTTGGCACGACACGAACCCAGCCCACCCATTGCCCGTGGCAGCATCCTGGGCTTCATCGAGTTGGTCTGCTGAATAGTTCGAGCTGCCGATATGGCGCACCTTACCCTGTTTGATCAGATCATCGAGCGCGCTCATCGTTTCGCCAGGGGGCGCATCGGCGTCGGGTTGGTGCACCTGATAGAGGTCGATCCAATCCGTCTTGAGCCGCTTCAGGCTCGCTTCGCAGGCTTTCACGATGTAGGCGCGCGATGCACCGCGCATGGCCGGATCATCGCTCATTGGCATCGCAAACTTAGTGGCAAGAATGATGTCTTTGCGCCGGTCGCCCATCACCTCTCCGAGGCAATCTTCCGAGCCACCCCGGTTGCCATAGACGTCCGCTGTATCGAAGAAGTTGATGCCCAAATCCAGTGCGCGGTCGACCACGGCGCGGGTTTCATCTACGTCGATCCGACCACCGAAATTATTGCAACCCAAACCAACCAACGAGACCGACAGGCCCGACGGACCCAAAGTGCGATGTTCCACGACATGTCCTCCCAATGAAAACCTGTGCCTATTATCTTTAGCTGGTGCGGCGATGTCACCAAACTGTCCGTTGTTGCGCTATTGGGTGGTCAGCAATATCCGGCCAAAAAACCCACGGCTCTCCATCAGACGATGGGCGTCCGTGGCTTTGGCCAGTGAGAATACGGTATCAAGTGGGGGGGTAACGCCAATATAGTGGACTCCGACCAGCCCCTCGCCCGACGCTGGTTTGGGTACAGCAAGGTCGCGGTACGTCAGAACCTCTAGACCGCCAAACTGAACGGCTTTTACGTTAGCGATCGCGCAGCTTAAATCGTTGTACCTTGCCGGTCTGTGTCTTGGGTAGCGTGGCAACGAAAGCAATCGCCCGCGGATACTTGTAAGGCGCGATCTCAGCCTTGACGTGATCTTGCAGTGCCTTGGTCAACGCCGCATCACCGACCGCATCGCCCTTCAGCACAATATGGGCTTTGACAATCTGGCCGCGATCGGTGTCCGGTGCACCAACTACAGCACACTCCTGCACTGCCGGATGGGTCAGCAACGCGTTCTCCACCTCGGGCCCCGCAATGTTGTAGCCAGCCGAAATAATCATGTCATCGGCGCGCGCGACGTAATGCAAATACCCGTCATCGTCCTGTCGGTACACATCGCCGGTCAAATTCCACCCGTCGAGCACATAGCCCTTTTGCCGTTCTGGGTCTGCCAAATAGCGGCACCCGGTTGGGCCGCGCACGGCGAGGCGTCCTTCATTGCCCGGCGGCAACGGCGCACCTTCAGCATCGATCAGTCGCGCCTCATATCCTGGAATGGCTTTGCCGGTCGCGCCCGGTCGAATGGAGTCGCCGGACGCGGATACAAAAATGTGCAGCAACTCGGTCGCGCCTAAACCATCAACTAGTGCAATCCCTGTGGCCTCTTTCCAAGCTTCCCACGTGGCACGTGGTAAATGCTCGCCCGCCGACACACAAACCTTCAGGCTCGACAAGTCGTGGTCACCGACCTTCCCTAGCATCGCCCGATACGCCGTCGGTGCCGTGTAAATTCCGGTACACCGGTGCTGTGCGATGGTTTCCAGCATGGTGTCGGGGTCAAGGCGCTCAACCATCACCGATGAGGCGCCATAGCGCATAGGAAACACCACCAACGCGCCGAGCCCGAACGTGAACGCCAGGGGCGGGGAGCCCGCAAAGACATCATCCCGCGTTATTGAGATCACCTGCTTAGGAAACAGATCGGCGATAGCCAAAACATCGCGGTGAAAATGGATCGTGCCCTTCGAGCCGCCTGTCGTCCCCGAGGTAAACGCGATCAACGCCACATCATCCGCCGCAGTGTCGACCGTTTCAAATGTGTCTGACTTTGCCGCCATGGCGCTTTCCAGCGCGGTATCACCCCGACCGTCGGCGCTAAAGTGCATCACCGTGTGCAAGTAAGGCGTCTCCGCGCGCGCAGTGTCGAGTTCGTCAGCCAACGCCATATCGCACAAGGCGTGGCTCACCTGAGCCTTCTTAATAAGCGGCACCAGTTCGCCAGATCGCAGCATCGGCATGGTCGTCACGCAAATGCCGCCCGCTTTGAGAACACCAAACCACGCCGCCACAAGCATTGGATTGTTGGGTGCGCGGAGCAGCACGCGATTGCCCGGCACCACACCACTGTCCGAAACCAGAACATTAGCGATTTGGTTGGCACGCGCCTGCAGTTCGGCATAGCTCCAGGTCCCGTCGCCGAAATGTAGCGCGGGCCGGCCACCGAACCCGGCAGCGACATGAAGATCCAGGAGATCGTGGGCAACATTGATTTGCCCGGGGTAGGCAGCGAGTTCGGGCACGGCACCATAGTCCATATCGGGCCATAGCGCTCGCTGTGGCAGGTTGTCGCGCGCAAAAGTATCGCGGTGGGCACTTTTGCCAGTCGGCTGAAACATCACCCCTCCCTCACAAGCGCCAATTGTGCCCTGCGGATGGGATCGCGCGCAATCCAGGTTCGCGAGAGTGGGTCCGTTGGCGCAGACAACTCAGGGCCTGGCGTCCGCTTGCCGTTCGCTTTCGAACGCGTCGCGTCGGCAAGTGAGGCGGGCGACACTGGTGCCCGTACCGGTAATCACACACTCCTCGGCAATGGCGCGAATGCGTTCATCGAGCCCGTCCACGTCTGACGCCAAATGCCAGCACCCTCTGCTGCCCGCGGGCCAAGCGACCGGTCGCGATGGGGCCTACTCAAAGGCCAATAGCGAAGGCACTGGGTACAAGTGAGTGTGTTCTCATGAGACCTGTCCATCGGCTGATGCCCCTGGTGCATACAGTGCGCCCGCGCCTATGTCCGTGACATCAATCACTATCAAGCAGCAACGCTAATCAGAGAACGTCTCACCAAAAGTGTCGCGGAGCAGGTTTTTACGTACCTTGCCCATCGCATTGCGAGGCAGAGTATCAACAAAGAAGACGCGCTTAGGCCGTTTGAAGCGCGCCAATTTGCCGTCCAGTGCAGCCACCACAAGTGCCTCGTCGACTGTTTCATCCGTGCGCGTGACCACGGCGACCACCGCCTCACCAAAATCTTGGTGTGGCACGCCGATTACAGCACTCTCCTCAATGCCGGATATTGCGTCGATTTCGGTCTCGACCTCTTTGGGGTAAACGTTCAGCCCGCCACTGATGATCAAATCCTTGGCCCGCCCGACCAGTGATACACGTCCGTCGCTGCCGATGGTCGCGACGTCGCCGGTCCGAAAATAGCCGTCTGCCGTCATGTCTTCCGCGGTCTTTTCCGGCTTGCGCCAATAGCCTTTGAACAAGTTGGGTCCGCGGACCTCAAGCCCGCCAACCTCGTCGGTTGGCAAGGGCGTACCCGCCTCGTCTGTCACACGAACGGTTACATCGGGTAACGGATAGCCAACGGTACCAGCGATCCGGTCGCCCTCTAGTGGGTTGGAGGTGATCATCCCTGCCTCAGTCATCCCATAGCGCTCAAGAATGGCGTGGCCGGTGCGCGCCTCAAACGCAGCAAACGTCTCAGGCAACAGCGGTGCTGAACCACTGACGAACAAACGAATCGACGCACAGGCCGCAACATCAAACGCCGTCTCCCTCAGCAAGCGCGTGTAAAAAGTTGGCACCCCCATCATCACGGAGGCCTGCGGTAGCAGCGCAACGACGGTCTTGGATTCGAACGTCTCCAGAAAAATCATTGATGAACCGTTCAGCACCGCGCAGTGCGTCGCCACAAACAGGCCATGCACGTGATAGATCGGGAGCGCGTGCAACAAAACGTCACCCGGTACGAATCCCCAAATCTTGTGTAGCGCGAGCGCGTTGGAGGTGAGGTTGCCGTGCGTCAGCATTGCGCCTTTAGGTCGCCCCGTCGTGCCGCTAGTGTAGATGATCGAGGCGAGATCATCCGTCGCAAGGTCATGCGTCGTAAATGCGGTATCTTCGTAAGTGGCACTCGCATCGATCAGCGATCCCGTGCCGTCCGCATTCAACGTTTGCAGCGAAGTTTCGCCGATCGCACTGGCGATAGTTTTCGCTGCGGTTTCGGACGTGACAAACAGACGTGGCGCCGCGTCGTCCACGAAATAGCGAATCTCCTCAGCCTCATAGCCCGTGTTCAGTGGCAGAAAAACGAGCCCGGCCTTGAGGCACGCAAAGTACAGAAATAGCGCCTCGGGCGATTTATCAACCTGTACGGCAATCCGGTCCCCGGGGGTCGCACCGAAAGCGGTCAAATAATTTGCGAACTGGTCGGTCCAGCGCCTGGCGTTGGCATATGAAAAGGTGCCCCGTGTCGGGCTGTCGATGAAGGGCGCGGCGTGATCGGCGGGAAACCGGCTCTCAAACAGTGAAAAAATGTTGCCGGTCACATGTAGCTCCCTGGGCCTGGCGCCCAAAATCGGCCTGCATGGTGGCATTCGGTGCCGGTCGCGCCAAGGGTGCTGCCCGGTCCGCGTGCCGAGGTGCCGTGCGTCGTCACGCGATCGGCCAGGCAGGGATAGGATAGGGGGATGAAGGCAGCGCTCCTCTAGGGACCGGAAGACCTGCGGGTGATCGACGCACCGGAACCCGAACCAGGACCGGACGATGTCCGTACGTGTCGTCAGCTTAGCGCCCTACGACACCGACCTTGGCGTCTACCTCAATCGCGGCGGACGTTACCCTCAGCCCTATCCCGTTGGTATCGGTGCGGACTTTTCTGGCATCGTCGACAAGGTTGGCGTCAATGTGGACGGCTGGCAGGCCGACGCGTAATGCGGGAGGCCAATAGCGTGGAGCGAGTCGTTAATGGCGCGGGCAGGGCTGGTCATACAGGCCTAAAGTTTGACGCGAGAATGCTGCCATCCTATCAGAGCAAGAGATCGCGGTATCCCGCCGCCCGGGGAAGAACGCCGATGTATACGCCCAAACCTTTTGCCTTCCCCACCGATCACGAGGCGGTAGTGCACGCCATCATTGCCGACAACCCCTTCGCGGCCATGGTGCTGACCGGCGCCGACTGGCTCGAGGCCGTGCATATTCCGTTTCTCCGTGATCCCATGCGCGGACCGCACGGCACGCTGCGTGCCCATGTCGCGCGCGCCAATCCAGTCTGGAAGCACTTCGGCAACGAAGCGGCCATGGTCATTTTCTGGGGCCCGCATGCGTATGTGTCGCCTGATTGGTACGTATCCGAGGGGCTGGTGCCGACCTGGAACTACGTCGCGGTTCACGCGTACGGCGTGCCACAGATTGTCGATGATATTGATCAAGTTGCCACGCTGTTAGCCGACCTCAGCGCGGCCAGCGAACAGCCGCTCGCGCCCAAACCGCCGTGGACAATGGACCGCGTCCCGGCGGCCCAGCGCACGGCGCTGATGCACGGCATCGTCGCTTTTGAAATTCCCATCACACAGCTCGAAGCCAAGCAAAAGCTCAGCCAGAACCGCATGCCTGAAGATGTCGCAGGCGTTGCGAGCGGCCTACGCGCGACTGGTGGTGACTACAACACCACCGTCGCCGACCTGATGGTAAAGGCCGCGCGCTAAACCGCTACTGCCCGCGCTTGTCCATGCCGTAGACGAACCGGTACAGCCCGATCTCGGGTGCATCCGTCACGCCCTGCGCTTTCAGTACATCAGGGCCAAACGCGGCCTGGGCAGCTTCACGGACGATTTGATCGGTACTTGCTTCAATTACGGCAAGCCATTCGACCTTCTCCAGCACGGGCATGGCCCCACCCAACGCGCGTGCCTTGGCGCCCGTAGCATTCGCGGCATCGAGCATGTTTTCGGCAAGGCTGACGCCCACCACGCCCTGCTGTTTGATCATCGGCGCAAACACTGCATCACGCAGGTGGGTGCGCAGCGTGTTCTGCCCGGCCGTGTCCTGCGGCGGGTAGAAACGCACCGCAGCGACTGCCCCGCCAACACCATGCATCATGTCGATCGTGATCCGCGCGGTCATGCGGTTCAGCACTGCCAGTTGCGGGATCACCTTGAGACTCCACTCCGTCTGATTTCCGACGCGTTCGAGATAGCCCTCGCCGGTCAAAACAGAATGGCTTTCGGTTTCGTAGGTCGCGAAATACTCGACCTTGGCGTCGACCGCATCATAGAACCGCGATCGGTAAAAGCCTGGGGTGTCCAACGCACGCTCATCAATATGCTCGCGCACAAACCACTCGCGCAACTCTGAATCGAATCCGGGATTAGTTTCGGTCCACGAAACCAGCATGCCTTTGTCGTCAGCCATCTCTACCTCTGCAATTCTACGAGTTCATAGTGGGTCATCATGTAGCCCGTTACCGCGCCTCTCAACAGGATATAGTCGCCGTCGGCTGTGCACCACATGTCATACGGCGGGTGGGTCTCGGGGAGCTGACCTTCGGTGCCGACGATGCGGAAATGTAGCGCGTCGAATGTCCCGGCACCGACTGTAGATTTCTCTTCGCCGACATATTCAATGCCGAAACCCAGCTGGAAAATGGTTGGCCCGGTCGCACCGCGATGGTCGGACGACGATGTCATCATGTCTTTGAGGAATTGCGTGCCGGGCCCTTTGCTCAGGTCGTAGCAGTTCAACAACCATCCGTCCGAGGCAATCGCATGATTGCCGAAGCCCTTGGGTCTCTCCGTCACGGCTACCCGCTGGTCAAGCCGCCCCTCATTGGCGGTGAATGTCTGGCATTCCACTTCCTGGTCGCTAAAGCGGAACCAAGCTGATCCCATGAAATCACCGCCCACCGTCAATCGCACCGACGAATCACGTGGTCGCCAGTCGCTGCCCACGGTGAGCGAGACATCGCGAATCACCGGGGGTGCATCGTCAATTTCGCTGTGGGCCGTCAGGGTCCGCGAGCCGCCACTATGTTTGGTCATGGTGAACCATTCCCGGCCGCGGTCGGCGTCCATCCGGTCTGGCTTCTTGCTGGTATATGCGATGCGGCCGAAGGCCGTTTGCTGGCTCATCTCATGTGCTCCCCGACGCTTGCCGCTGGTGTTGACCGGCCAGCTTTGATAGCACCATTGGTAACAGGCCCGCCGTTTGGGCGAAAGGTTGCGCGATGCACGCCGACACGACCTTCGTGATGGTCGATCTCTTCGTCTTCTTGATTGCCGCGGTCGTGATCGTGCCGATCTTTCATCGCCTCCGCGCCAGCCCGATCCTGGGCTATCTCGCGATCGGGGTCGCCATTGGGCCGCATGGCTTTGCGCTGATCAGCGACGTCGAAAGCGTGGCCCCGCTCGCCGAACTCGGCGTGGTTTTCTTGCTCTTCACGATTGGCCTGGAACTCCCGTTGCGCCGACTCTGGGCGATGCGCCGATTGGTCTTCGGTCTCGGTGCGACGCAGGTGTTGGTCACCGCACTCATCATTGGCGGCGTAGCCTATGCTTGGGGCAACAACGTGAACGCTGCCGTGGTGCTCGGCCTGTGTCTCGCCTTGTCCTCCACCGCGATCGTCGTGCAGTTGTTGGCCGAGCGCGGCGAGTTGGCAACGCCCGCAGGCCATGCCGGTTTCTCGGTGTTGCTGTTCCAGGATCTCGCGGTGGTCCCGATATTGTTCCTAGTGCCCGTCCTCGGCGGCGATGCCGATTCTGTCCTGGTCGATTTGTTGCTGGCGTTGGGTACCGCCGCCGCCGCCGTCCTGGTCATCTACTTCGTTGGGCGCCGGGTGCTGCAACCGTTGTTCCGGGTTATTGCCGGCACGCGAAGTGCCGAACTCTTTGTCGCCACCACACTCCTCGTCACATTGGGAATCGCGACGCTGACTAATATCGCAGGCTTGTCGATGGCGTTAGGCGCGTTCTTAGCAG
>JAPKDI010000073.1 GCA_026421105.1 Alphaproteobacteria bacterium
CCGGTTGAAGCGGCAGGAAGCGTCAAACTTTGAGGCCTTCGACTTACTCCTCCGGGGGCACAACGCGTTGCGCCAAGAAAATAAGGCTGCGACCGACGAAGCTATTCGGCTTTTCGAGGCGGCGATTGATGCGGACCGGTCATTCGCGCGTGCCTATGAAGGACTCGCTGTCGCACATATGAGCGCGCAGCAATGGGCAGATGCTTCGCCTTCAGCGCCGGCCTTTGAAGCTGCGCAGCGTGCGGTCGCGCTGGATGACGGGCTGTCTGCCGCTCATAGCATTTTGGGCGCGTCCTACTTGGCCCAGCGGGACTACGATCGTGCGCTTCAGTCGGCGGAGAAAGCGGTTGCGGTCAATCCTAATGACGCGGATGGCTACGCGATGCTGGGACGGATATTGAACTGGACGGGTTCGCCAGAGCGCGGCGAGGAAGAGATCGAGAAAGCGTTGCGGCGCAACCCTCGACCGCCGTTTTGGTATCTTTTCGGTCTCGGTCACGCGCGCTTTTTGACGCAAGATTACAAAGGGGCGATCATTGCCTTTCGAAGGGGTGTCCAAACACATCCGGGCTGGCTACCTAATCGATATTACCTCGCCGCCAGTTACGCGCATGCAGGAGACCCAGAAAAAGCTGAATTTGAGCTCGGTCAGGGGGCCGTCAGAACCGTAATACCTTCGGTGATCGCGGGAGACCTTACCCCGTACAGAAACCGCGCTGACCTCAACCATTTCATGGAAGCGATGCGAAAAGCCGGCGTTCGCTAGGCCTTAGAGCATCACGTCGCCGCCATTCGGGCTTAAGCATTGACCGTGAAAGTGTCGGTTCTCGTCTGAAGCGAGGAACACGTAGGCGGGGACGATGTCCTCAACTTCGGCTATGCGTTGTTTCGGAATCCCGAGACGGACCTCTTCTACAAGTTCGTCAGGTACGTCAGCCAGGATTGGTGTGCGGGTTCCCCCGGGGGCGACACAATTGACATTGATATTTCGGGCGCCCACTTCGCGCGCGAGACTTCGGGTGAACGAAATGATCGCGCCCTTTGAGGCTGTGTATGCGGTCAGACCTGGCCATCCGGAGTAGGCGTGCTGTGACGCCGTGTTGATAATTTTTCCGTAGTCCTGCGCGTACATCAGAGGTAGCACACGACGCGTGACAAGAAATGGCCCACGCACATTGACAGCAAGTATCCGGTCCAAGACCTCCGTTGGGGTGTCCTCGATCAGCATGCCAGGCGCGATGCCAGCGTTGTTGACGAGAATGTCGATCCGCCCGAGGAAGGAAAGAGATGAGTCGACAAGTGCTGTCACTTGCGATTCTTCTGCAATGTCGGCCTGAACCGCCGCAGCCTTTACCCCGCCTAGGCGAGCTACGACTGCCTCCGCGTTGGGTCGTTCAGACTCGTCTGGATAATTAATGACGACATTGGCGCCTTCGGCGGCAAATGCCTGCGCTATGCCGGCGCCGATGCCGCGCGATGCGCCGGTAATTAGCGCGTTTCTTCCGTCTAGTTTGCCCATGACTACGCTGTCTCCTGCAACCATTGGAGGGTGTCTTTGGTCTCACGAGTAGGGAGGTATTCTGCGGCGACCCATCCCGGGTAGGCCAGCTCGTCGATGCTGGAAAATACGTTCGAAAAATCGATCTCGCCGGTCCCTGGCTCATGGCGCCCTGGCGAATCAGCGAACTGGATGTGCCCGATGCGGGGCATTAGGCGTGTCAGCGTTTCCACAAGTGCCTCTCCCATCATGTGCATGTGATACAGGTCGCACTGAAGGCCGAGCGCGGAATGGCCGACCGTTTCGATCAGCGACATGGCTTGTATTGACGTCGGGAGGAGGAATCCCGGTCGATCACGCGTGTTGATTGGTTCGACAACCACACGGACGCCGAGGGGGCGAGAGCCTCGGCAGCGTAACGGGTGTTTTGGTGCAGCGTGGCGCGGCAATCACTAATGTCGAGTTTTGCGGGTGCGATGCCCGCGAGCAGATTAACGCAGTGTGGATTGAGGGCTTCGGCGTAAAGGTGCGCTTCTGCGACCGCGGCGCGGAATTGTCCTTCACGTCCAGGAACAGCGGCGAGGCCTGGGCCCCCCGCCATGAGATCGCCGACAGGTAAGTTGATGACCGAGACCGAAATTCCTGCGTGTTTCTTCGCCCGCACCCAACTCTCGATAGGGATGTCGTAAGGAAACTGCACTTCGAAGGCGCCGAAACCGCAGTCCGCCGCAGCAGCAACACGGTCCAGAAGGTCGTGTTCGCCGAAGAGTGTAGAAATATTGGCGGAGAATCGCGGCATTAGGCAGCGTGGAGCGCAACGGCGATTTCCGCTGCGACGCCCGCATTGTTTTCTAAGAGTGCGATATTTGCTTCAAGAGTTGCGCCGTTGCTCAGCCTCGTCAGGGTGCTGAGGAGGAATGGCGTGAGGTCCTTGCCGCTTACACCGGACTCCTGTGCTTCCGTGAGTGCGCTGAGAATCCACTTGTCTACGTCTTGCGACGGGATGGCAGCCTCTGCGGGAACCGGGTTGGCGATCACGATGCCCCCTGCGTCGGGAATACTCTGATGCGCGGCTATGAGGTCTGCGGCTTCGGTCGCGGTGTCGACTCGGATCTCCACGAGATGCCCGCTATTCTGAGTGTAGAATGCAGGAAAGTGGTCAGTGCCGAAGCCCGCAACGGGCACGCCGTTGGTCTCGAGGACCTCCAACGTGCGACCCAAGTCGAGGATTGATTTGGCGCCCGCGCAAACGACAGCAAGTGGCGCCCGGGCGAGTTCTTGAAGGTCCGCTGAGACGTCCATCGATGTTTCGCCGCCGCGATGGACTCCGCCAATGCCGCCAGTCGCCATGACTCTGATCCCCGCCGCTGCGGCGCATAGCAGGGTGCCTGCAACTGTCGTTGCGCCATTGCCACGCCGCGCAATTACCGCCGCTAGGTCAGGTCGGCTAACTTTCGCGATGTCGGTCCCTCGTGCGAGGAAATCGATCTGGTCAGCGTCGCAGCCAATGACGATGCGACCATCGAGTACCGCGATCGTCGCCGGCGTGGCGCCCCTTGCACGAACGGCGGCTTCGCACGCCAGTGCGACTTCACAGTTGCGCGGTGCCGGAAGGCCGTGCGCGATGACTGTCGACTCGAGGGCAACCACCGGCGCTTGTGAGGCGATTGCCTGCTGGACATTGGGTGCGATAGTGAGCGGTAGCATTTTCTAGGACACCTTGTGCCGCATGCGTTCTTGGACGCGCAGCTTATTTAATTTGGGGTCGGTCGGCCCGTCGACTTCGACGGTGAGACTCGCGGTCGCCAGGCCGGACAGCATGGCATCCTCAAGAGACGCACTCCCGAGGAGCGCCGCTAAGGCACCCGCAGCAAAAGCGTCGCCTGCCCCAACGACATCTCGCGCGGCGCTGGGAATCGCAGGTAGGATTGATTGTACACTGGAGTCGGCGACGGCGGCACCCCGTGGGCCCAACGTAACGAACACCGTTCCAACGCCCTTGTGGTGTAGCCGATTTGCGGCGATCAAGGCGTCGTCGTTTGACTGGATATCATGATCGGCGAGGACGGCGGCTTCGGCGCGGTTAGCAAAGAGAATATCGATTCGATCAAGGTAGCCAGCCAGGCGCGGGGCCTTTGGCGTAGACACGGTGCTAGCAGCAATGGTGGTCGTTGAACCGGCGGAAAAAAGGGCGTCGAGGCAATCATCTGACAGGTTTGCATCAATGAACCACGCGTCGCTATTTTGATTGCGATCAGAAACACCCAATGTCGCACGATCGACGTCGTCATATATAGCCATGTCTGCGAGGCCGATTAGAAGTTCACCGTCGTGATCCAAGACGGCGGTATAGCTCGCAGTTGGGCGATCCTCGCGGCGGAGGGTCTCACCGGTCTCGATGCCGTCAGCGGCAAGGGAGCGCAGCAATTCATCGCCGTCCGCGTCCGCACCCACGACCGTTGATAGGGACACAGTGTTGCCGAGGTGGGCCAAGTTTGTCGCGACGTTGCGTGCCACCCCGCCGGCAGCTTGGCGGACTCGAACAGGGTTTGAGCTGCGCAGAACCAACTCGACCAGACACCGGGCCGTGCGGTCGAGATTAGTGGCGCCGTAGCATGTGATTGATGGCATGCGGTTCCGAGGGTGATGGTCGGTATCCGACGTGACTAGAGGAGGAGCACTCTCGAGACAAGCCTTCCGATCATCGAGACCTCAGCCTGAGGCCGGAGAAAATGATTTCCATTCGGGGACAGGCGACGTTGGGGGTTTTTTAGGCTGCGATCATGCGAACTTCAGCGGTCGGGAGACTCGCTTGGTCCGCACGCGACGCTTATCTTCTCAGAGCTCAACAGAAGCCATGAAACCGGGAGTGCCCTATGATTGGAGATGCCGCGCTGTATTGGCGCAAACCTAACAATGTCAAACGTGCCTACGTCGATGGGCGCTATGGGCAGATGCACTATCGCATTGCGGTGCCACCGCAGGCCGACACGACGGAGCACCCGCCGATCATCTTTTTCCACCAAAGCCCGTCATCGGGGCGGCCCTTTGAGGGACTGGTTTCCGAGATGGGGCGCGACCGAATTGCGATTGCCGTGGACACGCCCGGCTTTGGCGATTCCGATGCACCACCATCCCCACCGACAATTGCAGATTATGCCGCAGCGATGGCGAGTTTCCTTGACGCGCTGAACATCGGCGAAGTTGATATCTTTGGCGATCACACCGGCGCAAAGGTTGCCGTTGAACTGTCCCTACAACAGCCAGATCGAGTTCGCCGCCTGGTGTTCAACGCGTGTCCGGTTTACTCGCCTGAGAAAATGGCCGAGATGATGGAACACCTCGAGGCGGAGCGGCCAAAGGACGTGGTGCCCGAGGATGGGAGCCATATTCTCCATCGATGGGGGGGCATGAAGGGCTGGTACAAACCGGATGCTCCGATGGAACTCTACAATCGCGATTTCTGCGAGAGCTTGCGTGGACTTGACCTTGCCTGGTACGGGCACAATGCGGCATTTGCCGTGAAGCACTCGGACAACTTACCTTACGTCAGTCAGCCGATCTTGATCTTGTGCCCGGATGACGGGTTGTGGGACGCGACGATAGCGGCGGGGCCCTATCTGAAGAACGGTCGCATTCTGGAATTACCGCAGTTCGGTATGGGCGCGATCTCGCAGCACTCCACCGAAATTGCCCAAATCCTGCGCGAGTTTCTCGATGAACCCGCCGAAGATGGCTTGCCGCGCGAAGCGCCGCGGGCCGCTCCGCCGGCGCCGACGATTGGGAAGAAATCTGTGCGGCGACGCTTTGTCGATACGCGAGCAGGGCAGGTTCACATCCGGCTCGCAGAGCCAGAGAACTCGGGGAGAGTGCCGGTGATGTTGTTGCACATGAGCCCGGTCTCAAGCCGCAACTTTGTGCCGCAACTTGAACGTCTCGGTGCTGACCGACTGGCTTTTGCCGCCGACATTCCTGGATTCGGAGAGTCCGAAGCGCCGTCGAAGTTGCCGTCCATCGGTGATCTTGCGGATATCATGACCGACGTCATCAAAGAAGTGGGCGGGGGCGAGCCAATTGACCTGATGGGGGACCACACAGGCGCTGTCATCGCAATCGATCTTGCGGCGCGCTACCCCGAACTGATTAGAAAAGTGGCCCTCAATACGGTGCCTTACTTTGGCGCAGAGGCCCGCGCGGAGCGGGTGGCCCATTCGGCTTACACCGAGCCGGCAGAAGATGGGGCCCATTTGTCGTCACGCTGGCAGTCGATGGCTAGGCTTTACGGTCCATACATGGACATGCGGGCGGTCGAGACCAATTTTGTGGAAGCGTTGAGGGGCGGGCCGTTTGGCCACTGGGGTCATCACGCGGTGTTTTCTTACGACATGGATCCCGTTTTGCCGAAGATCACTCAGCCTGTCTTGGTATTTCGACCGAAGGATGGGCTAGAGGAAAACACATTGCGGGCGAAGCCGCTTATCAAGAACGTCAACGTGATCGACCTACTTGGCTATGGCTACGGGTTCATGGAGACTCAGGCGGACGAAGTCGCGGAGTATCTGCGTACGTTTTACGACTCGTAAGGGCAAGGTGACGGGAGAACACGCCAGTGAGCTTTGGTCGAACCTTCCGAATATGCGGCGGGCATACGCGTCGTGTCGCTTCGGGCAGCTTCACTATCGAGTCGTAAGCCCACCGAAACCTCTGTTCGCGCCACTCCTGATGTTCCATCAAACGCCAACGTCAGGTCGCTGCTACGAAGGCCTTGTCGCGGAGATGGGGCGGGACCGCATCGCGATTGCCGTCGATACTCCGGGGTTCGGGTCATCCGACCCGCCGCCCCATGCGCCCACGATCGCCGACTATGCTGGCGCGATGCACGATCTTCTGGATGTTTTGGAATTCGATTCCTTAGATCTGCTGGGAGATCATACCGGTTCGAAGATTGCTGTAAGTCTAGCGCTTCGAGATCCGACCCGGGTGCGGC
>JAPKDI010000003.1 GCA_026421105.1 Alphaproteobacteria bacterium
CGGTTGCGGTCGTCTTGCGTGATGGGGCGGTGAAGCAGCTCGATTAGCTGCTCGGTGAGACTTTGATCGCTCATGAAATGGCCCGTGGGTCGGATCGACGTGAGGCGCCGGGATGGTAACATAGGCCGTTGCAAACTCAATTTGTGCAAGGACCGCATGCCCAAATCATTGTCCCCTGAAGATCTACCGAAACTGCTCGAGCCCGGAATGTCGGTGTACATGCCGAACTGCGCAGGCGAGTCGCTCCTATTTGCCAAGGTGCTCCAAGAGAACCCTGCCGCGTGCGCGGGCATTCGCTTCATCGGGGTATGGATTCCAGGGGTCAACCAGATCGACTACGCGGCGCTTCACGATGAGGCGCGAGCGACATCGTTTTTTGTGACGCCGGCACTCCGTAAGTCATTTGCTGCGGGCAAGGTCGATTTTCTGCCGATGCACTATTCGGACATCACGCCCTATCTGCACAGCATTCCATTGGACGTCGCCCTGCTCCAGGTGTCGCCGCCGGACGCGAATGGCCAATGCAGCTTTGGCCTTGCCGCGGACTTTCCGCCGTCAATTATCGGGCATGCGAAAACCTTGGTGGCCCACGTCAACCCGACCATGCCGGCCCCGCCGGGAGCACCCACGGTCGCCTTTGATGCCCTCGACTACGTTGTCGAAGAAGCATTTGACCTAGTTAAGTACGATCTCGGCGCAGAGAATGACGCTTTGCGGGCGGTAGGTGCGAATGTCGCCAGCCTGATCCGAGACGACGACACGATCCAAATCGGCATCGGCAAGATCCAGGCGACCGTTCTGGAACCGCTGACCGACCGCAAGAACCTGCGCATGCACGGTGGCATGATTTGCGATCCGTTGATGGCCCTGGCTGCATCGGGCGCGATGGCAAAAACGGGGGGCGAGCGCTCGGTGATACAAACCGGCGTCGCCGTTGGCAGTCAGGCGCTTTACGACTTTGTGGCTGACGACCCCAGGATCAGCTTTCACCCCGCCACATTCACCCATGACATCAACGTGCTGGGCAAAATCGATAACCTCGTGGCGATCAACTCCTCCATCGAACTCGACATCCTTGGCCAGGCCAATGCCGAGATGATCAAGGGCAATCAAGTGAGCGCCGCCGGTGGCCTCGTTGATTTCCTCCGGGGCGCCCGGCGATCGAAGGGCGGGCGCGCGGTGGTGGCGTTGGTTTCGACAACTTCAGACGGCAAGACGTCGCGGATTGTTCCCTCGTTGGCGCCGGGGACATCCGTGTCCATCGCGCGATCGGACGTAGAATACGTAATTACCGAGAACGGAATCGCCGACTTACGTGGCAAAACGTTGCCGGAGAAGGCCGAACAGCTGATCGAGATTGCTGCCGCGCCGCAATTTAGAGACGAATTGCGCGCGGCGCGCGATGAAGTGCCGGCTCTAAGGAGGCGATAGTGACGAAGGCGAAGCACCCGATAGCGACAAACCGGATCGACCATGTGGTTCTTCTGGTGTCGGACCTGGCTCGCGCCAGAAAGTTCTATACCGAGGTCCTCGGTATGTGGGAGGAACGATTCGTCGAGAGCATCAACCTCGCACAAATGCGCGCGGGACGGAGCCTAGTGGACTTGCAATTGACCCCCGGACGTCGAGTTGCGAAGCCGGCCGGGAAGGGCAAGAAGGCGCGCGAGGCGCCGATGAAGGGGCGCAACATGCATCACTTCGCGCTGAACCTCGATGTGCTCAACGAAAAGCGCATTCGAGCCCATATGAAAAAACACAAAATAAAAATCGGAGAAACACGGAAGCTCTACGGAGCCGACGGCAGCGGTAAAGCAATCGACATCATTGACCCTGACGGCAACATTGTAGAACTCAAGGGGCCGATCACCAGTCAGAAGGCCAAGCGCGAGGCGTCGAAGCGTCGTGCTGCGGCGAAGCGCAAAGCGCTGGTGGGCTAACTAGCCAGACGCGGCCGAATTGCGTTCGCTGCAAAAACGATACCGATCACGCCGAGCAACCCAACGCCGAAGACAAAGACATACGAAAGCCCCCACGCCTGGGCGATTGGCTGGCTGACCAGTGGAGAAGAAAAATGCCCGAGCATCATCGATGAAGTGAGCCCACCAATCACGCGGCCCCGAATAGGTGCCGGGGTTCCTTCCATCGCCCAAACGATCCCATTGACGTTGACGACGCCGAAGCCCAGGCCGGCGAGCAATAACCCCGGCATAACCAACCACAAGGTGTCGGCCATAGACACGATGCCGAAACCCACGACTACGAGAAATGCGGCGGGCACAAAGGTGCTCGCAGCCTGGCGTACTCGCGAGCGGATGGGGTGGTAAAGCAACGAACCCAATGCGATCCCGAGCGATGACGCCGAGAGAGCGAAGCCGCTGATCTGGGCACCTTCATAACCCAATGAACGTACGTAGAAAGGGATCTGGGTCGGCACAAAAAAGAAGGCAATGTTGACCAGGAACAACATGAGGTAAACGAGGCCAATAAAGGCCAACGGCCACTCTCGAAACTTTATTCTCGGTGCTGCCTTGGCCTCCGCCGTGACGACCGGCTCTGGCAAGGATAGTGCGCCCATTGGCACAAGAACGAGTGCCGCAAGAAATACAAAGAATGGCACGCGCCAATCAATTGACGCCAGGAAGCCGCCACTGATGTTGATGGCGATAGCACTGAAGTTGACGAACGCAGTGCGTTGCCCGAGAAATTTCTGACGCTCCGGGCCGTCGAAATAATCACCCATGAGGGTGACCGTGGCGGTCATCGCGCCGCCTGCCGCAAACCCCAAGAAGAGCCGCGTCAGGAGAAGAACCTCGAGATCGTCGACGAGACCGCCTGACGCACCGAGGATGGCGTAAGCGAAAATTGCCCAAAGCAAAAACCGGCGACGACCAAAACGATCGATTACGACACCGGCTAGAGGCGCCGAGATGGCAATCCCGATCGACGGCATGACCAAAACGAGTCGGGAGAGATAGCCTGCGTTCGGATGATCGGCGAAATGCGCCAGAAGTTCTGGGATAGCCGGAGAAATTGATGCCGCTTGAAAAGGCGCCAGAACAGCCGCGAATAGAAGTGTAGTTTTGCCGAGGGTCCCGAGCGTGAGCCCCCGACCTGTCACCCGATGTTCCTGCGGGAATGCGTCAGATCGCGCCCGAATCCTTGAGCGCGGCGACGTCCTCGGCGCTGTAGCCTAAGCCCTCAAGGATCTCAGCCGAGTGCTCGCCATGCTTTGGCAGGTCGAAGTTCACGCGGCCCGGCTCATTTTTGAATTTGATCGGAATGCCCATGTGATCGTTACCTTGCGGATCCTTGATGCGCATTTCGCGTTCCCAAACGTGAGGCGTGTCCCAAGCCTCTTCCAAGTCCATGACAGGCATCCAACAGATATCGCGTCCTTCGAACCACACTTCCCACTCGACGCGGCTCTTGGTGCGGAACGCCTCGCGCAAGAATGCGATAGCCGGCCAATGTCCTTCACCGGCTGGGCCGGTGACGGGCTCGATAAATTCTGGACGATCCAGGCCGTTGAAGAGTTCTTCGACGAATTTGTGCTCGCCGCCACCCAAGGCAATGTAGCTGGCATCCTTGACTTGATAGATGTTCAACATCGCGTTGCCACCGTGCGTGCGTTCCTTCAGCGGTTCCGGTGCCTGCCCACCCGCAAAAACGGGGCCGAGAATATTTGGCGAAGCATTGAGTACCGATTCGAACATGCTGATATCAACGTAGTCTCCTTCGCCGGTCTGCTGGCGCCGATACAGCGCCATCATGATCCCGCCAAACGCGAGATGTGACGACAACATGTCGGAGATGGCCACGCCCAGAATCGCTGGACCAGAATCGCCCTCGGGATGCCGAGACAAGCCAAGTACACCGGCTGCGGCGACGGCCGCGGTGTCATGCGCCGGTTTGTCCCGCCACGGACCATCCTGACCGAATGCAGACATCGAGCAGTAGACGATTCCCGGATTGACCGCACGCAGCGTGTCGTAATCGATACCTAGGCGCTTCATGACGCCCGGCCGAAACGATTCGACGAAGACGTCGGCCTCTTTGACGAGCTTCAACAAGACCTCTTTGGCAGCAGGGTCCTTGAGATTGAGCGTCAGGCCCTTCTTGCCGCGCTGGGTGGTACGAAACATCACGGTCCAGTCGCCTTGAACCCAAGGAAAAAACTGTTTGAAGCGTGTCGGCTCCGGCGCCTTCGGGTTTTCGATCTTGATGACTTCGGCACCATGATCCGCCATCATCAACGAGACCGCAGGTCCCGGCAAAAACAGCGACAGGTCCAGTACTTTGAGGCCTTCGAGTTTCATGTCTCTCCCCTAACCTTCAATGCGGCACAAAGCTATACTGCGCCCTTGTCACGAAGCGCGGCGATATCGTCATCGACGTAACCAATTTCGCGCAAGATCTCGTCTGTATTCTCGCCCAGACCCGGTGCTCGGGTTGTCGGCAGGCGCTGTCCATCAATCTTGATCGGGTTGGCAATGACACGAACCTGACCCTTAACCGGATGATCGAAACTGTGGATCATTTCGCGCTCCTTGACGAAGTCGTTCTCCATCGCGGCGGGCAGGTCATAGACCGGGCCGATGGGCACGAAGCCCGCGAACAGGTCGACCCAATCCTGGACGTCTTTTTCAGCGAGTACCGAATCGAGAATGGCATTCAGCGCGGCAGCATTTTTCTTGCGTGCCGGGAAGTCGACGTAATCCGGATGATCAAAGAGATCCATCCGGCCCGTCTTCTCGCAAATGATCTTCCAGAACTTGGGCGTGAGACCCATCAGGAATATCCAGCCGTCCTTGGCGGTGTAAAGCTGGCTCGGTACCATCGATGGATGCGCTGAACGCGGCAAGCGCGGCGTCACATCACCTTCGTTAAGATACCAGGTTGCAGGGTAGGTCATTTGGTAGAGGGCGGTATCGAATAGCGTGCAATCGATGTCACAACCCTCGCCGGTCTCCCGGGCCTTGAGAATAGCCGAAATCAGCGCCAGTACAGTAGTGGTACCGGTCATCCAATCGACGATTGACAAACCCATCCGAGTTGGCGGCCCCTCGGGTTCGCCGGTAATGGTCATGAACCCTGTTTCGGCCTGCATGAGGTAGTCGTAGCCAGGCCATGTCGCGCGAGAACCCTCCCGGCCATAAGCCGAGAGATGTGCGCAGACGAGGGCCGGGTTTGCCTCCTTCATGTGCTCGTAGGTGATTTTCAGCTTGGTCGGCTGATCGCCACGTAGGTTATTCATCATGCCGTCGGCGCTCTTGGCCAAGCGACGCATAATTTCCTGCCCTTCGGGTTGCTTGAGATCAAGCGTCAGGCTGCGTTTGCTCTGGTTCAGCGTTTGAAAAAACTGGCTGTCATTTTCGCCTAGCAGGTGCGGAGTGACGTGGCGCGACGAGTCGCCCTTAGCGTGGGGATTTTCGATCTTGATAATGTCAGCACCCATCGCCGCGAGATGGCCGGTGCCGAAAGGCCCCGCGCCATAATGCTCGACCGTGATGACGCGCACCCCTTCGAGAGGACGGTTCATGGATAACTCCGTAACACTATGAAAAAAAAGTGCCCGGCACTGGGCCGGGCACTAGCGCATTAGATGGGATTCCGGGCAATCAACTGTTTGGCGATGATCATGCGCATCATCTCGTTAGTACCCTCACCAATGGTCATTAGAGGCGCATCACGATAATAGCGCTCTATGTCGAACTCCTTAGAGTAGCCGTAACCACCATGGATCCGCATGGCTTCGAGCGAGACTTCGACCGCTGTTTCAGAGGCAAAGTACTTCGCCATGCCTGCCTCCATGTCGCAGCGCTCGCCACGATCGTATGCTTGCGCGGCACTCTCCACGAGCAATCGTGCCGCTTCAACCTTCGTCGCCATATCGCCAAGCTTAAGCTGGATCGCTTGATGCTTGGCAATGGGCTTACCGAAGGTCTCACGCTCCTGAGCGTAGCGTGTCGAGTCCTTGAGGGCGGCATTTGCTAGGCCGACACCGCGGGCGGCGACGTTGATGCGTCCGATCTCGAGACCACCTGCAGCCTGATAGAAACCCTGACCCTCGACACCACCTACCAAGTTGCCCACGGGCACCTTAAAATCCTCAAACACGAGCTCGGCGGAGTCGATCGATTTGTAGCCCAATTTCTCGAGGCGCTTCGAAACACTGAAGCCATCACCTTTTTCAACGATTAGAAAGCTCATCCCCTTATGCGCAGGTATCACCTGCGTATCGGTTTTTGTGAGCAGCGCGTAGCAGGTGCCCTCTATTCCGTTGGTGATCCAGGTCTTGCTACCGTTAACAACATAGTTGTCGCCGTCTTTGTCAGCGCGGGTGCGTATTGCCTGAAGGTCGGTACCTGCATTCGGTTCGGTGAGCCCAAGGCCGCCACGCAACTCTCCAGTGGCAAACCGCGGCAAGAAGTGCTGTTTTTGTTCCTCGGTACCGAACCTTTGTACCAGCGTTGCCATGATGAGGTGCGAGTTGAAGATACCGGATAACGCCATCCATACCTCGGTAATCCGAATGACTACCTTTGCGTAAGTTGAGGCCGTCATACCGAGGCCGCCGTAGCGCTGTTCGATGATGGCGCCAAATAGACCCATCTCTTTCATCTGCTCAACGATCTCGTATGGGTATTCGTCGGCATGGTCGAATTTCTTGACTACCGGCCGCACGTCTCGCTCGAGCCATTTATCGATTGTATCGAAGATCTGGCTCTCTTCTTCAACAGTGAGTCCTTCTTCGTCCATTTGTTCAGCAGCACTCATGTTCTCTTCCTCCGTCTATCCGTATTCGATCGCGGTTTGCAGCCCTTCGGTCAGTCGTCAACCGCGTGACCCCTTTTTGGGATCAGCATCGAACGCTCGAAGGAAATAACGACCACGTCATCCTGGTTTTTTCCAATAGTTTTGATGGTAACGATACCCTGATTGGGACGTGACTTCGACTCACGAACCGCGAGGACCTCTGACTCGGAGTACATCGTATCACCGACGAACAGCGGCGCCGGCAGCTTAATGTCCGACCAACCTAAGTTGGCGATGGCCTTGCCAGACGTATCGGCAACGCTTTGACCAACGGCGATGCCAACTGTCAACGGACTAGCCACGAGGCAGCGACCAAACTCGCTGTCCTTAGCGAATTCCTTATCGAAATGCATGGGATGCTGGTTCATCGTCAAGAGCGTAAACCAGGTGTTGTCGGATTCGGTGATCGTCCGGCCTGGGCGATGTTCGTACACCGCACCCACTTCGAATTCCTCTAGGTAACGACCAGCGGATTCACGGTACCGCTTTTCTCCGATCTTCTTGGCAACGACGACCATCAACTTCTCCCAGAAACGTTGTGTTGTTGAATAGACTCTTGACCGATCCCGGCCACAAATGCAAGATTTGTTCGAACAAATTATGGCCTATTCACCTGTGATAATCGAAAAAATCTGCCTGCTTGTCGAAACTCAGCACTCACCGGGGGCATTGCTGCCATGAAGGCAGGTGACATCGCCGGCCAACTTCGGGACGCAATTCAACGGCAGGAATACCCAGTTGGCGCCGGGCTGCCCACCGAGGCGGCACTCTGCGAGAGATTTGGCGCGAGTCGCTACACGGTGCGCCAAGCCCTGGGTCATCTTAGTAAGCTCGGCATGATCGAACGCAAACAGGGTTCGGGCTCGATTGTTAGCGCCACCGAGCCACAGATCTCATACGCCCAGTCTATGGGCTCACTTGACGAACTGATGCAGTACGCCAAGGACACTGTGCTGACGGTGGATCGGGTTCGGTTAGAACCTGCAGGGGCTCGCACGGCGCAAACGATCGGTAGCTGCGTTGGCGAGCGTTGGCTTCATGTCAGCGGGCGGCGCCACAGTGTTGGACGTCGGACCGCCCCCATTGCGTGGACAGATATCTATATCAACCCGCGCTTCCGCACCGTCGAGGATTATTTGGACGACAAAGTAGTGCCGGTCTACCGATTGATCGAAGAGCTTTTTGGCGAGACCGTTGACCAGGTCGAGCAAGACATCACGGCAACGCTTGTCACGGGTCGGGTGGCAGAAAAACTGCAGCTAACCCCAAGACAACCCGGGTTGCGCGTAATCCGTCGATATCTCGGCCACGACCAAGCGGTCCTCGCTATCGCGGTGAACATCCACCCGGCCGGCCGCTTTCGCTATTCGATGGTATTGAACAGAAGCGTCGGCCGCTAACTAAGCGGCGATGATTTGGGCAAGCTGATCCGGCCCATTATGGGCATGCCATAGCGAACTGGCGAGCTCGGCAAATCGGCACATGAGCTCGAGATCCACCGGTCGATAGCTGTAGCGCGCCTGTGAGCCCGCAATCAGCTGGCCAAACATAGTGCCTTGCCAAAACATTGGGACGTACATCGATGAGCCCATACGCGATGTCTTAAGAATTTGCTGAAAATCATCGTGTTCGTCGGTGTTCGCGAGCAAGAGTGGTTCTTTTTCGCGTACCACCCGCCCAGGATGGCCGCGCTCGATATCAATTTGCATATGAATCTGTTCAGGTGGGAATCCACTTTGGGCAACAAACACGTTGTGCGTGGCGCCAGGTGCAATCATCACGGTCGCAGCTACGGAATACTGCGTCTCACCTTCTTTGAGGCCGCCCGGCTTAAGGTGCGCCGTCTTATCACCCAAGAGGACCGCAACACACGCTGTAATAACCCGCAATGCCTCTTCGGGCCCAGTCGCAGCGATCCCGTCGGTAAGAACCTTGACGAAGGGATCCCACGCTTGCCCCGCGGTGGTGACGGTTTCGCTGTTCACGCCGCACCTGAGGGGTGTTGCTCTGCAAACGACTGTGCCATTTCTAACCGAGTGGCAACCCAAACACCTTGACGCGCCCTGACGTGTTTCAAGAACGCTTCAAAGGCGCCAATACGCCCCGGACGACCAATGACGCGCAAGTGCAACCCAAGTGACATGACTTTGGGCTCGCCTGCGGCGCCCTCCTGATAGAGCCAATCGAAGGTGTCCGTTGCATACTTCAACCATTGATCCGGTGTGAGCGCCGGGTCGGTCCAGAACTTCATGTCATTGGAGTCGACCGCATAGGGCATGATAACGAACGGCTTCCCCGCCACCTCTTCCCAGAACGGCACGTCGTCTGAAAAGTCATCCATGTGGTACGTGAAACCCTCTTCGGCCAAAAGGCGCCGGGTATTCTCGGTGTGGAGATAGCGAGACAGCCAGCCGTATGGCCGGGTGCCTGTCGTTTTCTTGATCGATGTCACCGCTTTACGGATGTACTCGCGCTCTTGGACTTCGTCCATGCGATGTTGGGCCTGCCAGCGCCAGCCGTGAGAACACGCCTCGTGACCACGGTCGCGAATGTAGGCGGCAATTTGTGGTGCCCGTTCTAGCGCCAGGGCGCACGTCGTCCAAGTCGCCTTGATGTCATACTTGTCGAGTAGTTTAGAAACGCGCGGGAAGCCCGCCTTAATTCCATATTGGTAATTGGACTCGTTCCCGAAGTTACGCAGCGGCCCCTTGACGAAAATACCCAGTTCGTCGACGGGCTCCATCCCTTTGTCGCCATCAAGAATACTACCCTCCGCACCTTCCTCGACATTGACGACGACCGACAAGGCAACCTTGGCATCGCCCGGCCATTTCATTACTTTCTCGTTCACGCTGTGTACTCCTTATTCGGCCGCGGCACCTGCCGCCGTCCAATGTTGTTGGGCAAACTGAATAGCACGCGACAAGGCGCGGCGCGCATCCTCCAGCATGTGGGTATATTGATGCCAGACATGGATCATCTCCGGCCAAACCTCCAATTGTGCCGCAACACTGTGGCGCTTTGCTTGGCCGTAAAGGGCAATGGAATCTCCCATCATCGCTTCGCTTCCTCCTACTTGGATCAGCATTGGCGGCATGTTGGTCAGGTCGGCGAAGCACGGCGAAACGATTGGATTAAGGAGATCGCCACCGTCACCGACATACAGTTTGGCCATGTCCAGTAGGCGTTCGCGGGTAGCAGAGGGGTCAACCCCCTCAAGCATGTCATATGTGTCGAAGGAACAGCTCAGATCTGTCCACGGCGACTGCAGTAGCAGTGACGCAGGTAGCGCTTGTTGTCGCGCTGCACGCGTCAGGCTGAGTGACAAGGCAAGCCCGCCCCCCGCGGAATCCCCGCTCACAGCAATGGCAGAAGCATCGAGGCCCTGCGCCTCCAGCCACTCAAAAGCAGCTAGCGCATCCTCAAGGGCCGCCGGGTAAGGGTGCTCGGGTGCCAGCCGATAGTCGACCAAATAGACCGGCACGTTGCCCTCGGCGGCAAGATAGGCACCGATGGTCCGGTGCGTCGCAGGCGAACCGAAAACGTAACCACCGCCGTGCAGATGGACGATTGCATGCTTCGCATCGGCACCGTCGGTCGCTAGACGCTCGGCGGCAACACCACCCATGTCGACCGGCCCAAATTGCACACCATCCGCAATTGGACGTTTGGCCGTCACCTCCTCGCGTAGACGGCGAACCTCTTCGCGCGAGGCATCCCCCGGAGGAGCGGTTTTCTTGATGTATTCGCGTACGGCAAGTATCTCGCACATGGTGTCCCTAGTGCATTTCCTGGCCGCCGGACACGTCGAGGTTTTGTCCGGTGATGTAATCAGCCTCAGCGGAACACAAGAATGCACAGCTAGAGGCGATGTCGCTCGTGCGCCCAACACGTCCCAAGGGAATTTGCTTTGCTCGGGTGGCGAGCAACTCTTCAACACTGACCCCGAGCGACTTGGCACGGAACTCGTTCTGACGAGCACCCAATCCAGTAGTGATGTGGTTGGGGCACACCGTATTCACAGTGATGTTGTGAGATCCAAATTCCAAAGCTGCCGTCCGCGTGAGCCCTACCAACGCATGTTTTGAAGAGACGTAGGCGGCTAAATCTGGGAAGCCACGCTTGGCCGCCTGCGAAGCGATGGAAATGATCCGGCCACCACCGCCCTGGGCGATCATCCTTTTGGCTGCGTGCTTAATCCCGAAGAACGCCCCGCGCAAGTTCACCTCAAGTACCGCGTCCCAATCGTCTGGCGTGAGCTTGAGCGTCGAGCTCATGATGTAACCAACGCCAGCGTTGTTCACCATGACATCGAGTGAACCGTATCGATCAATTGCCGTGTCAATTGCGCCCTGTACCTGCACCTCATCGCGCACGTCGCATACGGCGGCAACAGCCTCACCGCCTCCAGCGTTAATTTCGTCGACGATCGACTGAAGTTCTGCTGCTGTGCCGATGTGCTCAGCGCCGAAGCGTTCGCCTTTTGGCGCGCCGATATCGGTCATTACTACTTTTGCGCCTTCAGAGACGAACCGGCGCGCGATGGCTGCGCCAATTCCGCCGTGGCGGCCGGCGCCGGTAACAACGGCAACCTTGCCGCTGAGGTCATACACTTAGTGCATTTCCTCGCCACCAGAGACATCGAGGTTCTGCCCGGTAACATAGGGAGCCTGGTCAGAACACAAGAACGCGGCCATCGCTGCTATATCGCTGGTCAAACCGACGCGGCCAAGTGGAATACGTGATTGCATGGCCGTCATGTAATCGTCTTCGCTCTGTCCGCCGGCAGCACTGAAGTGTTCGTTCTGCCAAGCGCCCAGCCCCGTCGTGACGTGGTTGGGACAGATCGAGTTGACCCGAATGTTGTGCGGCCCGAACTCAAGTGCTGCGGTGCGGGTTAGCCCGACCACACCATGCTTGGATGATACATAGGCCGCCGCACCGGCAAACCCACGCTTTGCAGCCTGCGAAGCGACGTTGATGATCGTGCCACCTTCGCCTTGCGCGATCATTTGCTTCGCCGCATGTTTGACGCCGAAGAAAACGCCGCGCAAATTGACGTTGAGGACGGCGTCCCAGTCCTTTTGCTCAAGGTTCAAAATGTCGGTCATTAAATAGCCGATGCCGGCATTGTTGATCATGATGTCGAGACGCCCATAGGTATCGACTGCCTTTTTTACCGCGCTCGCGACCTGATCTTCCTCTGTGACGTCACAAATATGGGCCGTTGCGGTGCCGCCAGCTGCGTTAATTTCATCGGCAATCGCATCCATTTCCGCTGTGGTGCCGATGTGCTCCGCCGCAAACTGGGCGCCTTTCTCTTCGCCGATATCGGTGATCACGACTCTCGCGCCATCCGCAGCAAGCCGCTTTGCCATTGCCTCGCCGAGACCACGATGGCGGCCCGCGCCAGTGACGAGGGCAACCTTGCCGTCAAGTGCATACATCATTCATCTCCCTGTCGATCGATCACCATGGCAGTTGCCCGCCGTTCATAGCGATGCATTGCCCAGTAATGTATTCGGCGTCGTTGCAACTCAGCCACGAGACTGCTGCTGCGACATCCTCCACTTTTCCCCACCGGCCCCATGGCACTTCATCTTCCAATGCCTGGTAGGCCTCATCGCGCGTGGTGCCATGCGCGCCAGCGATTTTGTCAAGAAGGCCACTCATCATGGGCGTCTCAACGTGGCCAGGGGTATAGCAATTCACCCGAATGCGGTGCGGCGCCATTTCCCCCGCAGCCGCTTGGCTCATCATGATGACGGCGGCCTTGGTTGCACAATAGTGAGCAAAATTGGGGACGCCTTTGCGACCGCCGCCTGACGACGCATTGATGATCGCGCCACCTTTACCCTGAGCGATCATTTGCTGAGCGCCCGCCTTCATTCCCAAGAAGATGCCATTGATATTGACGTCCATCATACGGCGCCAATCATCAGCAGCGGTCTCCACAATCGGCGAGAACATGATGTAGCCCGCGTTGTTAACCATGATGTCCAGGGAGCCGAACCGTTCGACAGTTTGGGCAACGCACGACGCCAGAGCGTCTTCGTCTCGGACATCGGTCTCGATGGCAGCGGCAGTGGCACCGAGCACGTCCGAGAGTGAGGTTGCCGCCACCATATCGATATCCGCGATAACAACATTCGCTCCGTCGGCATGGAGACGCTCAACTATCCCACGACCGATGCCGTTAGCCCCGCCCGTTACGACGGCCGTCTTACCCCAGTGGCGTTCAGTCATGAGGTTAGCCTGCGAACTTTTCGGTCACAATAAAGATTGGCTTATCTGCAAACTTTTGGAACTCTGCAGCGACTTTTGCCATGCGCGGTTCCTTACCGATGTCGCCAACCAACGAGTCTACCCCGGTGACGTCGAGGATTTCGAAGTAGCGGTATGGCGGTTTGACTTTAGATCCGAAAACACCTTCGGCGCGAAATACACTGAAGTTCTTCATGGATTTTAGGCCCCCGGCGACCGGCACGTCAGTCTTCTTAACCCATTTCTCGTACGCTGCGGCCTTTACGCCGCGCCGCAGGTTGAACAACACGATAATGGTGCGGGCCTTACTAGGCGTCGCTTTGCGCCGTGCCGTCTTTGCCACAGGACGACGGACCGCTTTTTTCTTAGCCTTCGGCGCGGTCTTACGCGCTGATTTGGCAATCGGCTTGCGGGTTGATTTACGGGCCACATTCGTTACCGCTTTCGACTTCATCGCCTTCTTTTTCTTAGCCGCCATAGTTCTCTCCCCTGGGCGCGAAACGCCTCTACTTATTCTTTATTACGGGCAGTGATTTCAGTCCCTTGCCCAAAATTATAGATGAACGGGGCAGCTAGGCTACCAGGACAGGCTTACCCAGAATGAGGTCGCTGGCCTTCTCACCAATCATGATGGAAGGTGCATTCGTGTTGCCGCCCACTAGCGTGGGCATGACCGACGCGTCAGCCACTCGCAATCCTTCGACCCCCCGTACCCGCAACTGGGGATCAACGACCGCAAGATCATCTATACCCATTTTGCAGGTCCCCACCGGGTGATAGATCGTTTCGGCAGTACCTCGTATCCAGGCATCGAGCTCATCGTCGGTAGTGACTTCCGGTCCTGGTGTTTTTTCATCACCCCGCAAGGGATCAAAGTCCGTTTGGGAAAATACTTTGCGCAAGATTTTCACCCCGTCGCGAATGGTGCGGACATCGTTGGGTGCCGAAAGGAAATTGGTGTGAATAGCTGGCGCTGAAGCCGGGTCAGTTGACCGAGCACGCACCCAACCCCGGCTTTCCGGGCGTAAACAGCAGATATTTGAAAAGAAGCCATGAGTGTGCAGTCCGCCCATGTCGGGGCCTAGTCCCGGTAGGAAATGAAATTGGATGTCCGGGATTTCGAGCTCAGGTCGAGTTTTGACAAACCCCCCAGCCTCAAGCGGGAATGCCGCGGCCGGACCCGTGCCGAACAGTGCCGCCCGAAGCAACGCCATCGGCGCGGCGCGTGGCCGGAACATGCTGAGAAATGTCACGGGCTGTGTACATAGGTGTTGTACATAGACTGCAACATGGTCTTGAAGATTTTGGCCAACGCCCTTGCTTTCGGCCACCACTGGCACACCGAGGTCGGCCAAATCTTCCGAACGACCGATACCAGAAAGTTGAAGAAGGGCCGGCGAATTGATCGTGCCCGCGCTGAGCACCACTTCGCGGGCTGCGGTCGCCTGTTTCAATTTGCCAGACTTCTTGTATTCAACGCCAACGGCGCGGCGCCCCTCAAACAAGATCCGGGTAGTATGCGCATGGGTAACGATGTCGAGGTTAGCTCGCTTCTTCGCGCCCCGCAGGAACGCTACGGCAGTGCTTTGCCGACGGCCCTTTGCAATGGTGAAATCGTAACGACCAAAGCCCTCTTGCTGCGCTCCGTTGAAGTCATCGGTGAAGGGATAGCCGGCTGCCTGCCCAGCACCGACGAATGCGTCAAAAAGCGGGTTCTCCATCATGCCGCGACCGACCCGTAGTTCCCCGTCCTCTCCGTGAAAATCATCGACGCGGTCCAAATGTTGTTCGGAGCGACGGAAGTAAGGCAACACGTCGTCGTATGACCAACCCTCACACCCTGATTGGCGCCAAATATCGTAGTCCCGAGCGTGGCCCCGTATATAGACCATCCCATTAATCGACGACGACCCGCCAAGCGTTTTGCCACGTGGGATGAATATTTCGCGGTTGTTGAGATTGGGGTCGGGTTCGGAGCTATAGAACCAGTTGCTCATCTTCGACGGATAGAGGACACCGCACAGCAACGGGATATGGATCATAGGATTAAGATCCCGGCCGCCCGCCTCCAGGAGAAGTACACGATTGCGTGGATCTTCCGAGAGTCGGTTTGCAAGGACGCACCCGGCCGAGCCGGCGCCCACAACAATAAAGTCGTAGGTCGTCATTTTTACGATCCCGAAGGTTTAGTGTGCGACGGGTTGGCTAGGCAGGTCGCCCTCGGCTACACGCCAGCACCGCACGCTGCGGCCATCGTCTAGCTTGGCTAGCTCTTGCGGTAGATCGCGACATTTGTCGACCTGCGCCGGGCAGCGCCCGTAGAGATAGCAACCCTTTGGCAAATTTTCGGTAATCGGACTGGGAATCTCGCCCTCTAGCGTCTCTCGCACTTCCCGGTCGACGCGTCGGTTGTCGGTGTCGGGGAACAAATGAGACGCCAGGAGCGCCCGCGAATACGGGTGCTGCGGGTCGTTAAACACTTGGTCTTTTGTGCCGACCTCGACAATCTGCCCCAGGTAAAGCACGACCACACGATGGCAAATGTACTTAACCGTTGTGAGATCATGGGAGATAAAGAGGTAGGCAATCCCGAGTTTTGCCGAAAGACCCATCAAGAGCTGGATGATCTCGGCAGTAGTTTCTGGCGTCAGTGCCGATGTCGGCTCGTCCAACACAATAAATTCAGGATTGGACGCGATAGAACGCGCTATAGACGCACGCTGCTGTCGACCCGCGCTCATCTCACGGGGGAGCGCGTACCGCATTGACGGCTCCAGTCCCACGAGGGACAGCAACTCTGTGATGCGATCTTCTCTTTCTTCGGCCGATAACTTGGTGTGCAGTTTCAGTGGCTCGCTGAGCACCTGATGAACGGTCCAGCGCGGGTTGAGAGAATCCAACGGGTCCTGGAAAACGATCTGAAGGTCGCCACGAAACTTACGTAATTCGGCAGTATTAATATCTACAATGTTACGGCCTTTGAAGACGATTTCACCCTGTGTGGGCTCAACCAGGCGCAACACGCACCGGCCAATGGTCGTCTTCCCAGAACCGGATTCGCCGACTAGCCCAAGGCATTCGCCGGGGCGCAGTTCGAAATCAACGTGCTCAGCCGCATGAACCTTTGATTCCGACGCACGGATCGGAAATAGTTTGCTCATGTCTTTGACTTCGACGATCGGGCTCGCGTCGCGATTAATTTTTCCGAGCACGGACTCACCAGCCGCCTGCGCCTCACGCTGCAACTTTAGAATGCGCTGGCTGTATTCGTGCTGGGGCGATTTAAAGAAGCTGTAGACGTCGGAGTCTTCGACGATCGTCCCCTCGTGCATAACGACAACGCGGTCGCAGTAATTAGCGACGATCCCAAGATCTTGGGTCACCAAGACAACGGCAGAATTTGATTGGCGGCAACTGTCCCACATTTGGTCGAGGAACTGCGCTTGAATAGTAACATCCAAACCCGACGTGGGCTCATCGGCGATGAGCAGCTTGGGCTGTGAACTCAGCGCAATCGCGATCAGCACACGCTGCGCCATCCCGCTCGACAATTCGTGCGCGTAGGCTTTGACCCGTCGCTCAGGATCATTGATGCCCACCATCCGCAGCATGTCGACGGCATGGCTCCACGCTTCGCGTTTGCCCACGTTATTGTGGGCGCGGTAGACGTTCGCGATTTGGTCGCCCACCCGCATCATTGGGTGTAGCGAGTAGCGCGGGTTTTGGACAATCATCCCGATGTCGCGACCGCGCATTTGGCGGGCGGTTTCTTCGTCCATCTTGAGGATGTCGTCACCCACAAAATCGATCTGGCCGGAATCGATAACCCCGGGAGGCCGGACCAAGCCAAGAAAAGCCATCGCAGCGGTAGACTTGCCGCAGCCCGGCTCACCCATCAGGCCGACGAATTCGCCCGGCTTGACCGCCAAGTTGAAGTCGCGAACCGCGAACACGTCGGGGCCCTCCGCGATTGGAAAGCGGACCGCTAGATCGCGGACTTCCAGGACGTTACCGGTTGAAGAACCGGCGACCATTGATTCGTTCGTTTCAGCGACCATGGAATCCTACCGGTAATCTTCTTCAAGGCCGTGCCCAACAGCGGCAAAGCCAAAGATGGTTAGCGAGATGGCGACGCCGGGGAAGATCGACTGCCACCACTCACCAAGGATGATCTGTGGTGCACCCAACGCGATCATAAGACCCCATTCCGCTGTGGGTGGGCGAACACCCGCGCCCACAAAGCTAAGTCCCGAGGTCAATAGAATGGCAAAGCCAACCGTTGTAGACAGCTGAATAAGTGACGGCACAAGCGAGTTCGGTAAGACGTGCTTGAGCGCTACTTTTATTTCGGAGTTCCCCACGGCACGTGCCGCCTCGACATAGCCGCGTGGCATTTGACCCATCACCTCGGCACGGGTGAGGCGAATAAAGATCGGCGTGTACACAATGGTCAGCGCAATGACGATGTTCCCAGTGCTCCGTCCGGAGAGCGCCACCAAGATCATGGCTGTAATGAACACCGGAAAGGCCTGAAGCAGGTCAGAGGTCCGCATCAGAACTTCGGTCAGAATGTTACGAAAAAATCCAGCCAGCAGACCCAGGACCGTTCCGATGCCCATCGAAGCCAGAGCCGCGATCAGCGCAATCTGCAAATCAGTCCTCGGCGCAGAAATTGTGCGTGAGAAAATATCAAGGCCCGAGTTGTCGGTGCCAAACCAATGGGGCGGATCAGCGCCCAAAAATACCGTGTCGATGAACAGGCCAGGCCAGTCCAATATGTGCGGCGGACTTACCGAAACATTCCCCGTTGCAAAATTCGGATTGTACGGTGAGATCAATGGGCCAAAGAATGCCAAGAAGATTGCTAGCCCGACGATGATAACGCCAAAGGCAAATAGCTTCTCTTCCTTGAACTTCTTGACCAAGTCGATTTTCCGCTTGGTCGGCGCCGCCTCGGCGGCATTCTCCGGCAAATTAGTTGTATCGCTCATCTGATGCTGCCTTAGAACGCAATCCGCGGATCAAGGAAGGCATGCAGGATGTCGATCGCAAGGTAAATCACTAGAGATACCATCGCGATGACGAGCACTGTTCCTTGAATAGCGGGAAAATCAAGATTGAGGATCGAGCGGATCGAGTATTCGCCGATACCGCCCAGCGAGTAGATCAATTCAACCGGCACTGCACCACCTAGCAAGAAGCCATAGATGATTGCCGTGAGTGTCATAGCCGGCGCTAGTGCTGCACGAAGCGCGTAGCGTGCCACCTTCTGGCGCGAGAGGCCGGCGCTGCGTGCATAGAGAATGTAGTCCGAGCGCAGCACACGCAGCATGTTTTGGCGCACCATTTTCACAATTGGCCCTGACACAACGAAAACCAATGTGAAGACCGGGAGCATCAAATGATGGGCCGCATCGACAAACACGTCCCACCGCCAGTGTAATATCGAGTCGATTAGAATAAAGCCTGTGATCGAATCAGGCGCGGTTAGGAATGGATCTAGACGGCCCAGCGGCGCTGGTGCAGCGGGCCATCCTGCTTGCTGGAACACGAAGAAGAAGACAAAAACGAACATCAGGCCCCACCAGAACTCTGGCTGAGAGCCTGCGAACAATCCCCACACGAAGGTGAAACGATCGGCGAAGCCCCCGGGCCGGGTTCCACTCGACATGCCAAGCGGCATCGCCAAAAGGAAGGCAAGGATCAGGGCGTAGGTGATGAGTTCAAGTGTGATCGGCAGGAAGCGCGTGACCTCCTCCAGGATCGGGGAGCCAGTGACCCAGGAATCACCGAGTGTGCCCTGCAAAATGCCAGGGTCGCCCGACGTGGAAAAAATTCCGAGGTAATTCGCGAGTTGCTGGATCTTCACTTCATGGAGGCCAAGCGACTCGGTGGCCTGTTTCACGGCTTCTTCTGTAGCGTTCAGCCCGACGATACGCGCCACCGGATCGGCGTCCAGCCCGCGAACAAGAAAAAAGACCACTAGCGAAATACCAATCAATTGCAAAAGAGCAACCAACGACCGTTTCGCGATGAAACGCCAGACCATCTCGCCTCCCAATTTCCCCAGCTGTCCCGCGAGGGCCAGCATATACTTTCGACGCGAACGCATTACTCTTGCGCTCTTCATCAGCGGGCGGACTCTCCCACAACATTCCCTTAAGTCAAGGAGAATGACCGGACAATGCGCTAAAGTAACGGTGCAAATACACAATCAAAAGGAGGCGCATATGCCGGTGACGATCAGAAACGTCGAAAGTGAGCCGTTGGATCGCAAGACATTTGCACCCTTTGGTGACGTCTTGGCGCCCGACGACACCAGGCTCGACAATCGAGATCTTTTATCAATGGGCTACGCGAAGATGTCCGATGCCGTCGAGAGTACGCGGCTCGATGACTTCGACGTGCTGGACTACTGGGGTGGGATCGCGACGATTTCGCGCGAGGCGATGCGGCTTGGCTATTTGCGACCAAAGAAACGCGCCTTGGCATTTTCCTGGTTCGAACGGCATCTCAAGGGGACCCAGACCTTTGTTCCGTTGAACGGAGCGCGAAGCCTTATTGCGGTCGCCCCGCCCTACGAGGCGGACAACCCTGCCGCCGTGCCAAAGCTAGACGAGGTGCGCGCCTTCGTCCTCGACGGAACGATGGGGATAAACCTCCACCCCGGAACTTGGCATTGGACGCCGTTCCCACTGGACGACCGAAGCGACTTCATCATCTTGGTTCGAGAAAGCGTCGCCGACGATGACCTCAACTTCATCGATCTGGAAAAGCGCCTAAACGCCCGCATTCAGATATCGATGCCCAATCAGTCGTAGTTTAGCGCGGTCGCGATATCAACGAAGAGCGCACCGTCTTCTTCCTTAGTGGGATAGAGCAAAAGATCAACCTCGGCGTCGCCTGACGACTCGCCAGTGCGCATATCCCATTGCCAAAGATGAAATGAGCAGGTGACCGTTGCCCCATCGCACATGCCGGTCGAAAGTGGCTCATCCATATGCGGACAGCGCAACGGATAGACGTAGATGTCGCTCCCAGAGCGCGCGGCGACGATCTTGGTTCCGCCGATCTCAAATTCTTTCAGTTCATTTTCGACGAGATCGCCGACTGTACAGACCCGTTTCCAATCACTCATCGTCTCGTCGACTCCTTAATTGAATTTGTCATAGCGAATGCGCGCCGGCGGCACCTTACCCTGCAGGACCAATAGCCGCATCGCAGCATCAACCATTGGGGGCGGACCAGCGATGTAGGCGAGGACGCCGTCAAACCGACCTACCATGGCTTGGCCCATGGCCTCATGAACAAAGCCATCGGCTATGGTGACACCCGGCAAAGACGCAAGTGCGATCTCGTCAGGTCTTTTCTCTGAGAACACCATGTTGAGCGAGACACGTTCGGGATGCGCTGCGGCAACTGCGAGAAGCCGATCTGTTTCGTAAAGATCTTCAAACGCACGCACACCAAAAAAGACATCAGCGCGATGCCGCTCGAAATGTCCGGCGGTCGCAGCTCGATCTAGGATCGACAGAATCGGCGCTAGTCCGGAACCACCCGCGACGCAGACGAGATCCGCGTCATCACGTTCCGGTTGAAACGATGCCTTCCCCAGCGGCCCGAAAAGCCGAACCGGCGCGCCGCTTCGGTCGGCACCGGACAGCCATTTCGACACCAGGCCACCTGGCATCATCTTGACCGTAAACGCGAGTGTCTCGGCAATGGGGTCGTATGCCGCCATCGACCAACCGCGATATCCCGGGACGTCCGGTACATCAACTAACATGAACTGACCGGCGTCATAGGGCATTGGGGCGTCAGAGTGGATCACCACTCGAAGGACGTTGTGATTGAGCGGCATCACCGTTGCAATGACCCCACCGACCGACCGCGGCACAATGTGGCTCGGTTCAGGCATCTTGCCCCGGATCGTGACTTGGCAATCCTCGTGTGGACGCGCCTGGCACATGAGAATTTCGTTCTTCTCCAAGGAGAGGAGACGGCGCGCAGGCGCGTCCGGCCAACCGTGATCGACCGTCCCCTTCTCAAGTGTTGCCTTACAACTTGCACAAGTTCCAGTGCCGCATTCGTAAGGCAGCCCGAAGCCCGCGGCCAAGCCTCCGAATAGGATTTCCTGATCGCCGTGACAGTCAAAGCTCGCTACTCCGTCACGACCGGTAATGTCAATGCGCATTGGACTGCCGACTAGATAGGAATGTGAGAACCGATACCCAGATCGCGTGTCTCGAGGTGAGCCTTCCGCTTTTTGAGCAGGCATTGATCGCCAGCGCAGTCGACCACATCATAATACGTTCCAGCAACAAACAATTGCGACCGACCGTCGGGATCAGTGTGCGTGACAATGAAAGAACTAGTGACGGCGGCGGTGCCCGCACCTTCGTCGCGGTCGATAAAGTAAACTGAGACATGCCGCTTTAGTGTGCCCAATCGTTTGAGATGCTGCGGCACCATCTCTAAGAGCGCGCGCATGCCCTCATAGTCCTGATCCAGCCAGATCATCTCTTTGCGAATCTCGGGACTGTAGGCCGTGACGCTGTAGTCAAGGTCGGGGGCGCATTGCGCCATGAACGTGTCGAAGTCCTCTTCATCGAGGGCCGTGCACGCGCGGTAGACAACTTCTCGGATGGCCTGATCGGACGACATTTCCTGCCTCTTATTCGTTCGCGGGATTGTGGTGCGGCCGCCCGGTCATGTCGGTCCAAGCCTGGTAATAGGCGCGCAACATGAGGTCATCCTGCCCCTGACCGCCCTCGTCACGGGCAATGATCTGGTATTGCGCCGCGCCGCGCCCAAACGCTTTTTCGCAAGCCTCGGCAGCAAAAGCGTCCTCGGGTACGTTGCGCCCGAACGGCCCCCAATAGTCGTTGTGATGACGGATGCGCATCAGTCGGTCGGCCTCTGACTCGCCTTTGATGCCGAGCCCACGCGATTCAACAATGGTGCGATGAGGATCAATCGGCGTGACCGTGTCAATGCGCATCACGGTGCCACGCGTGATGATCGTCGTATCGGGAAAGAGCGGCGTAAAGCGAGCGTCCTCTACCGTAAGCCCGGGAAACGCCTTGGATTCATCGCGCGCGCCATACGCTTTGTAGTTGCGGTAGTCAGCCTTGAGGCCGCCGATCGCCAAGTGACCGTTGGGGTATGTCCGCATATCGCGCTCGGCCATCGGTGCCGCAGTCATCTGAGTGGTGCGCAGCACGACGTGCATAAACTCGTGATAGAGGTCGACGATCGTTTCCTGCCACGCCTTCCAGTTCGCGTTGACGGTACTGCGATGGAAATGGAAAACCTCGTACTCCACGGTGTCGTCACCAAAAACCTCATCGAAGATCTCCAATGATCGACCCAGGAAATCGTCTAGAGACGGCGCGCCATCATCAAGCGTGACAAATACCAGGCCGGATCTCGTTTCGGCACGAACTTCCCGCAGGCCAAGGGCAGTCTTGTCGAGCCCCGTCGGGGCGTAACCCTCCTCGCGCGGGATATCAACGCATCGACCCTCCGTGTCATAGCTCCACAGATGGTAAAAACAGGTGAGACGTGATGCGGTGCCGGCGGGGTCACCAAGAAGCCGCGCGCCACGATGCGAACACACGTTGAAGAAACAGCGAACGGAGCCGTCTTCGCCGCGGATGACTAAGAGCGGCTGTTTCGCATGCTGAAACGTGCGGTAATCGCCAACGTTTGGGATCTCACTCTCATGGCAAGAAAAGTGCCAAACTTTGCCCAACACCTGATCAAGTTCGGTTTGAAAGACGCCCTCGTCGCGATAGACCGCGCCGCTGACATAATCGCTCGATTTGAGGTCTGGCGGCTGAGCGCGATCCGCGAACCGGCGAGCGGCCATTACTCAGCGGCCTCCGATCGAAGTGGACTTGCCGGCGATCGACCCATGCGACGCGCCCATTCGGCGTACCAGGCGCGGAGCATGCCGTCATCTTGACCCTTGCCGTTCTCTTCGCGCGCGATCACTTGATAGGCGGCGGCGCCATGACGAAATCCGGCATCGCACGCTTCAGCCGCGAAGGCGTCTTCGGGAACATTTCGGCCAAGTGGGCCCCAGTACTGGTTGTGGTGCTTCATCCGGGTACGTCGTACCTCGGGCGAATCACCCTTTCGGCCGAGGCCTCGCCATTCAACCAGCATGGTTTTCTCGTCAATCGGTGTGACAACATCTATCCGGATCGCTGTGCCACGCGCCAATAGCGCCGCATTCGGCCACAGGTCGACGAAGAAGAAATCGTCAGGCCCCAGTCCCGGCAGGGCCATACTCTCATCTCGGGCTGCCATGCCTTTGTAATTGTCGTACGACGCTTTAAGCCCGCCACCCATGGTGTGCCCGTTCTTGAATGCCTTGACGACGCGGCTATCCATGCTCGCGGCCGTCATCTGGGTTTTGCGCAAGAGAACGTGCATCCACTCATGATAAAGGTCGAGGTTGGTCTCCTGCCAAGCCTTCCAATTCGCATGAAGAATGGAGCGGTTGTAATGAAAGACCTCAAGTTCCCCTGACCCCAGGGATGCTTCAAAGGGTTCAAGGGCATCGCCGATATAGTCGGTCACCGCAGACGCTTTTTCGTCCAGATTGATGAAGACCATCCCGAGATGAGTCTCGGTACGAACCTGAAAGAGGCCGCAGTTCTCTTTTTTTAGGCCCGACGATTGATAGGCCTCTGAGCGGGGAATATCGACGCAGCTACCTTGATCGTCATAGCTCCACAAATGATAGAAGCACGTGAGGCGCTCGGCATTGCCTGCCGGCTCGTGAATGATTTTGGCGCCACGATGGGAACACACGTTCATGAACGTGCGGATCACATGGTCCCGGCCGCGGATCGAGATCAGCGGAGTGCCGACGTAATCGTATGTCCGATAGTCAAAGGGCTGCTCCAGTTCACTTTCGTGACACGCGAGGTGCCAGCACCGTTCAAAAACCCGTTTCTTCTCATCGTCAAAAATAGCCGGGTCGGTATAGACCTCGCCACTGACAAAATGCGTGTCTGGAACTTCTGGCTGCGTGCCCCAACTTTGGGCGTTCCGGGCGGTCATCGGATTTCTCCTTACGATATTTCGAAAGCGTAGTGCATGCGCATCCAAGCGGTCTAGCCCAGGCTAATCCGCTATTTCCTCCGCGCGCCAAGTTGATCCAATCGCCAGGTCAGAACGTCGAGCCGATCCTGCCCAAAAAAGGCCTCGCCCCTGACCGCAAACGTGGGTACCCCCCAATGACCGACTTCAGCTAGTCGGCGCTCGTTCTTGGCGATAAGGGCAACATAGTGATCGGGCCGTGCAGCGATCTCTTCTTCCATGGTGGTGAGGTCTAGCCCAGCAGAGGCAACGGCGTCCGCAAGGTGCGTTCCTTTATTCCATCCAACGACCAATCCACCCCACATCATGGGTGCGACCGCGCCGACAAAGGCCATGCCCTGGCCTTTGTCGCAGGCCAGAGCACCAAGGCGTGATAGCCGATGAATGTAGGGTTGGTTTTCTAGTGGTCGCGGTCGGTCAGTTTCAAAGACGACAGGATCAGGCTGCGGACGGGCAAACGGGACGCCCAGGAATGCCGCGGTGCGTTTGGCGTCCATCGCGTTGTACATGCCGCGCACCTTAGGCAGCGATTCAAAGTAATCGGGATCGCGCACCGCCAGCGGCATGATCACCCGCACCTTTAGATCAATGTCGTATTGCGCCTGGATTGACTGGATGCGCTCCAGCGCGAGATAGCAGTAGGGGCTTCGGAATGACCAGAACAGATCGACGGGGGTCATCGGGACTACTCTCGATAGTTGCGTGTCTTTTCGAGTGTCTGCTAAGCCGTAATTGTCGTCCACCCAACCCCGTCTCAAAGCGAGTTTCCATGCTGAACAACCTCCTTGTCGCGCAAGCCGCGATCGCAGGTGCGCTCTTGCCGTTCCAAGCCGTGCTCAACGCTGCCGTGGGCAGAAGCCTGGGCCATCCACTCAGCGCTGCTGTCGTGAATTTCATTATTGGCTTCGCCGGACTCATCACCCTCGCCACTGTGTTGCGGGTCCCATTTCCGCAGTTTGGAAGCCTGGGCACACTGCCTTGGTACTATTGGATTGGCGGCGGCTTGGCCGGCGCATTCTTTGTTTTCACCTCGCTGTTCGTCGCACCCCGGATTGGCGTCACGGCGCTCCTAGCTGGAGTGCTCGCAGGCCAATTGCTTGCGTCCGTGGCCATGGACCATTTCGGACTATTGGGTTTGCAGAGCCAGCCGGTGTCATTGGGCAAGGTCGCAGGCATCGCCCTTCTGGTCGCTGGCGTGATCATGGTGCGCCGGTTCTAAAACTACCACCCAGGCAAAAAACAAGGGCGGTCCAATGGACCGCCCTTTGTCGCAGCCTGGCTGCGATGTTCTAGTCTCCGCCACACCGCCGCCCGAACCTGTCATAAACGACAATGTCGGAGGGCGACGCGCGCAGCGTCGTAGACTTAGCTACTTTTTTTTTGCTTTCCGGCGCACTTTCCGTTTCGGCGCCTTCTTTGCGGCTTTTCTCTTGGCCGCCTTCTTTTTGGCTGCCTTCCGCTTTGGGGCCTTCCGCTTTGCGGTT